>NZ_JBFXGG010000103.1:0-10160 GCF_050178255.1 Desulfococcus sp.
CCGTGGCCCCGCTTCTGGGCCTGCTCGGGACCGTGACGGGCATGATCAACACCTTCAAGGTCATCACCATCCACGGCACCGGAGACCCCCGGCTCATGGCGGGCGGGATCAGCGAGGCCCTCATCACCACCGAACTGGGCCTTGCCGTAGCCATTCCCATCATGCTGGCGGCCGCTTTTCTGGGGCGCAAGGCCCAGAATATCGCCGCCGACATGGAGGAGAAGGCGATGGCGATGACGGCGGCCCTCCTGAAACGGCAAAGGAACGGCCGGTGAACGGGCTGGAAGCCGTGGTCGCCTATACCCGGGCCGGCGGTCCCGTCATGATCCCCCTGATCGTCGTTTCACTCCTGATGTGGCAGATGGTGGTGATGAAGAGCCTCTGGCTGTTCCGGGTGCGCCGTCATCCCCTCAGGATCGCCGATGCGCCGGCGCGGATGGCGGGCCGGGATAGAGCGCCCGAGGCGGGGCCGGAAGGATCCCGGACGGCGGTCCTGGCCTATTTTCTGGAACACCGCACAGGAGATCCGGAGACGGATCGGATCCTGTGGGAGGTCGCGGTTCGGCGGCAGATTTCCCGTCTGGACCGCTATCTCCCGGCGATCCGGGTTCTGGGTGCGGTGGCGCCGCTCCTGGGCCTCCTGGGCACGGTGAGCGGGATGGTGGAGACCTTTCAGGTCATCGGATTCCAGGGGACCGGGAACAGCCAGGCCCTGGCGTCCGGGATCCAGGAGGCCCTCATTACGACCCAGACCGGATTGCTCATCGCCATTCCCGGTCTCTTTGCCGGACAGGTCCTGACCCAGAAGGTGCGGGAGATCGAAGGCGAACTCATGGTGTTTCACCGGGCCGTGGATCAATGGCTGACGGCGCCGCGGGACAGATTGCCCATGCATGGAAAACAGAATGGAAAAGGGGGGACGGGATGCTGAGATCGAGAGGACGGTTCGGGGCCGGACGGGCATTGGCGGAGAGCACCGAGGTGGACATCAACATGGCGCCCCTCATCGATATGATCTTCATCCTCCTCATCTTTTTTCTGGTTACGGCCAGTTTCGTCCGTGAGAGCGGCGTCACGGTCCAGCGGCCCGAGGCGGCGTCGGCCGCACCCGGAGACGCGGTGGGCCTGATGATCGGCGTGACGACGGCCGGGGAGGTCTTCGTCGACGGCCGTCCCGTGGAGCTGCGGAACCTGCGGGCCGTCGTCGCGCTGTTTCTCATGGAGAACCCCGGCGGCGGGGTCCTGATCGAGGCGGATCGGGCGTGCAGCACGGGTCGGTTGGTGGCCGTCCTGGATCAGTGCCGGCTGGCCGGGGCGGAAAACACGGCCGTGTCCGCCGTGGCGCCGTCGCCGTGACGTCCAAACCGGGAACGGGAGGGCGCGAGGTTCTTGTGGGGATCGGCTTTTCGCTGATGCTCAACCTGATCATTTTCGCCCTGGCGCCGCTTCTCCTGGACCAGGATGTCCGCACGGACCGGCCTGTCCCGGAAACCCTCGATCTGCGGATTCCGTTGCGCAGCAAGTCCACGCCCGGGCCGGAGACGCAGCCCGCTCCGGAGGCTCCGGAGCCTCCGGAACTTCTCTTGACGCCGCCGGAGATTCCGGCGCCGGCCGAGTCTTCGGTATTGGCGCCGCCCGACCTGGCAACCGCGGAAGCGCCCCCGCCGGTGCTCCTGGAGACGGCGCCGGTCAAGGTTTCCGCTCCCAGGCCTCTGCCCGCCGGGCCTGCGAAGAAGGCCGCCGTTGCCGTGCCGGTGTCTGGCCGCTCCACGAACGATGCTTCCCCGGCGGTCCCCGGGGCCGACACCCCGAGGGAGACCGGCGATGCGATGCGGGGATATGCCATGGACCAGGTCGACACGATACCCGCCGTCATGGGGCAGCCCAGACCCGACTACCCCTACCGGGCAAGGCGCCGCAACATCGAGGGGTGGGTGAAGGTCCGATTCCTGGTGGACAGGGAAGGACGGGTCCACGACCTGACCATCCTCTCGTCATCTCCGAGGAATGTTTTCGATGCCGCCGTTCGGGAGGCGATCCCCCGATGGCGCTTCAACCCGGGGATCCGGTCCGGGCGGCCCGTGGACGTATGGGTGGAGACCACCATTCAATTCAAACTCGATTGACCTGATGGAGGACCCGATGAAACGGTTTTGGATGATCCTGATTCTGATGGGGGCGTGCTGCACGGCAGGCCCCCTTTGGGCCGGTCCCCCGCCGGCATGCCCCGAACCGCCGGCCGTGGATGGGGAGCTTTTCAGCGTTCTGGAAAAGGCCCGTAAATCCATGGCCGCGGGCCGGAACCGGGCAGCCCTGGAGATGCTTTCGGCCTATGCCGCCCGCCACCCGGATCGGCAGCATTACCACCTGTCTTTCTGCATGGGAACCGCCTGTTATCGCCTGCGGCAGACGGCCAGGGCCGAGGACTGCTTCACGTCCGCCGCGGCGCTGTTGCCCTGCCGGCCGGAGGTCTGGGAGAATATCGGGGCGGTACGCGCCGCAATGGGCAACCATGCCGGGGCGGCGGCGGCCCTCTCCGTCGCCTACCGCCTTTCTCCGCCGGACCGGAAGGGGTGGCGGAACCTGGGGGATCTCTATCGGCTGGCGGGGGTGCCCAGGGCGGCGGCCCGGGCATATCTGAAGGCCTTTGGAAAGGATCCCGACCCGAAGGCGTTGGACCTGATATCCGACACCTGGCTGGCGGCCCGAAACCTGGAGCAGGCGCTGGAGGCCGCCCGTCTGGCCGCTGACAGGGCTCCGACGGTGAAACGCTGGGCGCGCGTGGGGGACATCTGCTTCCACCTGGGGGATCTCCAGGAAAGCATCGCCGCATACCGGAAGGGCGCGGCTCTCGATGACGGCGACGGCAGGATGTACCTCATGGAGGGCATGGTTGCCTTGAAGTTGAAGCGGCTCACGGACGCGGAGGCCTGTTTTGCCCGGGCCATGGACAAGGCGGCCCCCAAAAGCAAAACCGCCCGGAACGCCGCCAGATGGATGCAGGCGCTGCAGGCATCCCGAAAAAATGCCGCTTCCAATGAAAGCGGCGTCAATTGACATGGGCCCGGGCTGCTGCCGCAATCAGGCGTCGACGGCCACGAGGGAAGGTTCTTTTTCGCGGGATGCGTCCGACGGTCCCGGAGAAACCGCTACGCTCTTGATCAGGGCGAACACCGGCCGGCCGGGCTTCAGGTTCAGTTCCGACAGGGACTGGCGGGTGATCCGTGCCCACAGGGGACGCCCGATGTCCAGACGGACGTCCACGAAAGGCGCGCCGTGATTCCATATCTCCCGGATCTCCCCCGGGAAGACGTTCTGGAAACTGGTCCGTCGCGGCGGCGACAGCGCAACGGCCACCTGGCGGGCCGGGATACGCACGCGCACCGATTCCCCCCTGGCGGCCTGAAATTGCTGCACCTTGAGGGTGTGGCCACCGAAGCGGAGGCGGGTCAGGCCGAATGCGTCCTCCGGCTCGTCGACCACGGCGGAGATGACCGATTCGGTTTCGCTCCGGCCGAGATGGGATTGAAGATCCGACCGGGAGAGCAGGACTTCCGGATCGTCCTCGGCCAGAACGCGCCCTTCCTGAATCAGGACCATGCGGACGGCCAGATGGAGGATTTCGTCCAGGGCATGGCTGACGTAGAGGATCGGAATGGCGAATTCGCGGCCCAACCGCATGACAAAGGGCAGCACCTCGGCCTTACGCGCCGGGTCCAGTGATGCCAGGGGTTCGTCCATGAGCAGCAGTGCCGGGCTGGTCAGGAGGGCGCGTCCGATGGCCACCCGCTGTTTCTCGCCGCCGGAAAGCTTTGACGGCCGGCGGTCGAGCAGGCGGCCGATGCCGAGAAGTTCCACCACCGGATCGAATTTGACGAAGCGTCGCCTTGCCGGCGTGCGGTGCATCCCATAGGTCAGATTGGATCGCACCGAGAGGTGGGGCAGGAGGCGGCCGTCCTGGAACACATAGCCGATGCGGCGTTTTTCCGGCGGCAGATCGATATGCCGCGCCGAATCGAAGAGGCAGAGACCGTTGACGGCGATGCGGCCGGCGTCGGGCTTCAGCAGACCGGCCACCATGTTGACGACGGAGGTCTTCCCCGCGCCGGAGGGGCCGTAGAGCGCCGTCACGCCCGAGGGGGCGCCCCGGAACGCAACATCCAGCGTGAAACCGCCCTGCCGGTGATTGATGCGGATGTCCACGGCCGGTTATCCCGCCATGCGGGCGGCGAATTTCCGGGCCGATATTTCAGAGAACACCAGCGCAGCCATGGCGATGAGCACCGACAGGAGGCAGAGTCGCATGGCCCCCGTTTCCCCGTCCGGGACCTGGGTCAGGGTGTAGAGGGCCAGCGGCAGGGTCTGGGTCTGTCCCCGGATGTTGGAGACGAAGGTGATGGTGGCGCCGAATTCTCCCAGACTCCGGGCAAACGCGAGGATGCCCCCGGTGATGATGCCCGGCACCATCAGCGGCAGGGTGACGGTGAAGAAGACCCGAACCGGACCGGCGCCTAGGGTGCGGGCCGCCGCCTCCAGCCCGGGGTCCACGCCTTCCAGGGAGAGCCGCACGGCGCGGACCAGAAGCGGGAATGCCATGACGGCCGCCGCCAGGGCGGCCCCTTTCCAGTTGAAGGCCAGGACGACCCCCAGGTAACGGTCCAGGAATCCGCCGATGATGCCGTTCCGCCCCAGCATCACCAGCAGCAGGTATCCGATGACCACCGGCGGGAGCACCAGGGGCAGATGCACCAGTCCGTCCAGCAGGTTTCTGCCGGGAAAGCGGCGGCGCGCCAGAACCCAGGCCGTCAGGATTCCCGCCGGAAGGCTGACGGCCACGGCCCAGCCCGACACCCAGAGGCTGAGTTCGAGAGCTTCCAGTTCAACCGGCGTCAAATGAAGCAGATCCATCACCGCACGACAAACCCGTATTTTTCAAAAATCATCCGGGCGGCCGGGGATCTTAAAAAATCGAGAAAATGCCGGGACGCGGCGGTTTTGCCGCCGGACACCGCCGCCGCGGGATAGACGATGGGCGGATGACTGTCCTCGGGAAACATCCCCACCACGCGCACTTTCTTCGAAATCGCGGCATCGGTGGCATAGACCAGCCCCAGGGGGGCCTCCCCGCGTTCCACCAGCACCAGGGCCGCGCGCACATCCTTCATGGGCGCCAGCCGATCCTTGACCGCATCCCAGCCGCCCAGATTTTCAAGCGCCTTCTTGCCGTAAATGCCGGCCGGCACGTGATCGGGGTCCCCCAGGGAGAGGCGGCCGTCCGCGCCCAGGGCGGCGGCGAGCGAAAAACCGGGCACCACCGTGATCGGCGGCATCGTGCTCTTGATCGGCGCGATCAATACGATCCGGTTGCCCAGGAGATCGAAGCGGCTTTCTGTCGCGATCAGGTTCTTCTCCGCCAGGTAGTCCATCCATTTCCGGTTGGCCGAAAGAAAGATATCCGCCGGTGCCCCGCTTTCGATCTGCTTGGCCAGCGCGGAGGATGAGGCGAACGACGGGGTGATGCGCCGGCCGGGATGTGCTGCCGTATACTGTTCGCCGATTTCAGTGAGGGCGTTGGTGGTGGAGGCCGCGGCAAAGACCAGGACATCGGTTTCCGCGGCGGCTCCGGATCCAACGAACGCATCCAGCCCCATTATTCCGGTCGGCACCAACATCACCATGACCAGGAGACGCAACACACATTTTAACGATGCCATTTTCGATCTCTCCTTTGACATAAACCCCGTTACGGTTGAGGCCGCAATCTGTTTCGACCTATCATTTCGGATTGTTGAGCATAAAACCGGAGGTGACGGCAAATGACGTTTTTAGACGTCATTTGACGGCATCTATTGACATATGATATAGAGTCCGTCAATGTTTTTTTAGCTCAACTTTCGACTTTCATAGGGCGGTGCCGGGAGGATACGGCACCTCTATCCGGCCATCATTATGAAATTTGAATTTTTAAATACAGACGGTTTCGAAAATCGACGGCGGGATTACGGCAGGGAGGCACGGTGCCCCGACAACCTCATGATATACAATGCAGCGTCAAACAGTATCGCCTGGCCAGGGGGTGGTCTCAGGAGGAGCTGGCGGAAAGAATCGGCATCCGGCGTCAGGCGGTTTACGACATCGAATCCGGGCGTTACCTGCCCAATACGGCCGTCGCGTTGCGCCTGGCACGCATTTTCGGATGCCGCGTGGAGGACCTGTTCGTCGAACGGACGCCCCGGGAGCGTCATGACATCCACCTGATCGGCGAAGACGTGGCGCCGTCGACGCGTCTGGCATTGGGGCGGGTCCGCGATCGGCTGGTGGGCTTTCCGCTTCAGGGCGCCGAATCCGTGCCGTTCGGCTTGCGATCGGCGGACGGATTGCTGGCGCCGGACAGAAAGCGGGCCGAGATACTGCTTCCCGCCGACCGCCTGGAGAGAACCATTATTCTGATGGGGTGCGATCCGGCATTTGAAATCCTCGGGCAGCATGTCTCCCGCATGTCTCCCGACGCCCGCGTGCACTGCCGTTTCGCATCGAGCCATCGCGCTATCGAAGGCCTGGCCGAAGGCGTCGCGCACGTGGCGGGCACCCACCTGCACAATACCGGCAAGGCGGAATCCAACGTCCTTTTGGCCGCCAGAACACTGCGCCGCGGGCGAAGCCGCATCCTGGGGTTTTCCCTCCTGGAGGAAGGGCTGATGGTGGCTCGGGGCAATCCTCTGGGCATCCGCACGGTGGCCGACCTGGCCCGGCCCATGGTGCGCTTCGTCAATCGCGAGGCCGGCGCCGCCCTCCGGGTGCTGCTGGACGATCATCTGCGGCGTGCCGGCATTCGCCCGGAAGACATCGGCGGTTATCGGAATGAAGTGGGATCCCACCGGGAGGGGGCCTATCGCATCGTCTGCAACGTCGCGGACGCCGCCCTGGGACTCAGGGCCGTTGCCGAGGTCCACGGCCTGGGGTTTGTGCCGATCACCGCGGCCCGATGCGACCTGGTCATCCCGGCCGACCTCGCGGATCATCCCATCATCAGGATTCTTCTCGACGTCCTCCAGTCCGCCGCGCTTCGCAGGGAGATCGATACGCTGCCCGGATACGACGGTTCGGTTACGGGGAAGCTCATCGCCGAGCCGACCCCCGAGGCCCAGCCGGAATGATGCGGCGTCGGCCATGTGACTGGATATTTTGCCTGCTGCGATGGATGCGATGCCGCTTAAGGCTTGACCGGGACTGGAAAAGTCCCTAATGATTGGTGCCATGAACGCCGAACAACCCTATCGACCCGGAATACGGACTCCCGGCCCGAGGGTCCTGATCGCCGCTGCCCTGGTTTCCCTCATGCTCATGATGCCGGGGCCGTTGATCCCGTGCCCGGATGCGGAAGACCGGATGGTCCGGGACCAGGCGGGCCGATCGGTTCGGGTCCCGGCGGATCCCCGGCGCGTCGTGGCATTGGCGCCCAGCGTCACCGAGATCGTCTTCGCGCTGAAACAGGCGCATCGCCTCGTGGGGGCCACCCGGTTCAGCGATTATCCCGCCGAGGCGGAACAGATCCCCAAGGTGGGGTCCTACGTCCGGCTGGATCTCGAAAAAATCACGGCCCTGGCGCCGGATCTCTGCATCGCCGTCAAGGACGGCAACCCCGTGGACGTGGTCATGCGCCTCGAAGCCCTGAACATCCCCGTTTACGCGGTGGACCCCAGGAGCCTCGATACGGTGATGACGGCCATCCGCGCCGTCGGCGAACTGCTGAATGCGCCGGAAGCCGCGGCATCGATGGTCGGGGAGATGCAGCGCCGGATTTCGAGGGTCCGGCGGCTGGCCGCGACGGCGGAAACCCGGCCGGGGGTCTTTTTCCAGATCGGGGTCAACCCCATCGTCTCCGCGGGCACCCCCACCTTCATCCATGAACTGATCATCGCCGCGGGCGGGAGGAATCTCGCCGCGGGGGATATTCCCTATCCGCGGTTCAGCCGGGAAGAGGTCCTGATGACGGCGCCGGACATCCTGATCATCACGTCGATGGCCCGGGGCGGGCTGTTTGAAAAGGTGAAGCGGGAATGGATGGCGTGGCCGGATATGCCGGCCGTCCGCAACCGCCGGGTCCATATTCTCGACTCGGATGTCCTGGACCGTCCCGGTCCCCGAATGGTCGAGGGTCTCGAACAATTATTCGACATCATTCACCCCGGCCTGGGCGACAGGGAATGAGATGACGACATCGCCAATATTCCGACGGATCGTGTGGGTCTCGGTTCCGCTGTTGGTGCTGCTGGCGGCATTCGCCTTTCTCGGGATTTCCGTGGGGTCGAGCCGGCTGACCCCGGTGGACGCCTTTCAGGCCCTTCTGGGACGCGGCCCGGAACCGGACATGCTGACGAATATCATCTGGCGCATCCGTCTGCCCCGGGTGATCCTGGGCGCCCTCGTGGGATCGACCCTTTCACTGGGCGGTCTGGTCTTTCAGGCCCTGCTGCGAAATCCCCTGGCCGAGCCCTATATCCTGGGGATCTCCGGCGGTTCGGCCGTGGGGGCCATCATCGGCATTCTCCTGGGGTTTTCCCGGGTTCCCGGGGTCTGTCTCACGGCGTTTTCCGGGAGTATGGCGGTGCTGGCCCTTGTCGTCCTCATGGGCAGGGGGGGGATCCGGCTCAAAAAGGACGCCCTGCTCCTCTCCGGCGTCATGATCAATGCCTTCTGCTCGTCGGTCATCACCTTTCTTCTGTCGATTTCCCAGGACGCCCGGATCCACAACATTCTCTTCTGGCTCATGGGGGACCTTTCCCTGCCGGACCTGGCCCAGGCCGGACTCCTCGCGCTGATCGTCCTGCCCTGCTTTCTGCTGATCTTTCGATATGCCAATGTCATGAACCTGCTGCTGATGGGGAAGGAGGCGGCCCGGACCATGGGGGTGAACACCGGGGCGGCCTCCCTGGTCCTGCTGCTCGCCACGTCGTTCATGGTGAGCGCCACGGTCTCCTACTGCGGGCTTCTGGGGTTCGTGGGGCTGGTCATGCCTCACCTGCTTCGGCTGGTGCTGGGGCCGGATCACCGGGTCCTCGTGCCGGCCTGCATCCTGGGCGGCGGGGCTTACATGATTCTCTGCGACATCCTCGCCCGGGTGCTGCCGGCCCAGGGGGAGATGCCCACGGGGGTGATCACGGCCATGATCGGCGCGCCGCTCTTCATTTACCTGCTGAAACGGTCCAGGATATGACGCCCGGGATGACGCGCCCCGCCCTCGAGGTCCGGCACTTCAGCCATGGATACCGGGAGACCCCGGTCCTGAAAGACCTCTCCTTTGCCGTGGACCGGGGGGATTTCTTCATCCTGATCGGTCCCAACGGCTCCGGCAAGACGACCCTGATGAAGGCCCTGGCCGGCATCATTCCGGCGGCCGGCAGCCTGAAGGTGCTGGGACGGCCCGTCGAGAGCTATTCCCGAAAAGCCCTGGCGCGGCATATCGCATGGGTTCCCCAGCAGCTCCCCCTGGATTTTCCCTTCTCGGTGCGGGAGATGGTCCTCATGGGACGGGCCCCGCACCAGGGCATCCTTGGATTCGAGACCCGGGAGGACATGGCCGTCGCCGAGCGGATCATGGCCGTCACCGACATCGGGCCCCTGGCCGACCGCAAGCTCAACTGCCTGAGCGGCGGCGAGCTCCAGCGGGTCTTCATCGCCAAGGCCCTCTGCCAGGAGCCGGACATCCTGTTGCTGGACGAACCCACCGCTTTTCTCGACCTGGCCCATCAGATCCAGGTCATGGATCTTCTGGAGCAGCTCAAGCAGGAGCGGGGCATCACCATCGTCATGGTGTCCCACGACCTGAATCTCGCGGCGATGTACGGCGACCGACTCCTCCTGATGCGGGACGGCGGGATCCTGAGCCTGGGATCCCCCAACGCGGTCCTCACCTTTTCCCTCCTGGAGGCGGCCTACGGCTGCGTGCTGTTGACGGAAAAGAGCCCTTTGGGGGACTTCCCGAGGGTGACGACGGTTCCCGGTCGCATCGCGAAACGCGCCGTGAACCGCCTCTGCCGGCAAGCCGACGGCCTCGATGCGGTTGCCGGGGATCCGTCGCGGGAAGAATAAAACCGTTCGTGCGGCGCGCATCCGGCGTTGTCAAGGCCATCCAGTTGCCCTCCGGACCTTGCGGCACC
>NZ_JBFXGG010000104.1:0-9865 GCF_050178255.1 Desulfococcus sp.
CGGTGATGCGGACGGTGCCTGCCGTCATTCTCATGGACAGTCCCGATGCACTCGGCGGCATTCTTGGCAGGGTCGTCGCATCCAGTCGAAAACTCCGCAAGCAGGTGCTTTTCGTCGATGACGACGATCTTTTTCTGCAGCTCTACAGTCATGCCTTCGCGAAAACCCCCTGGCGGATTTTCACGGCTGCCGATGCGGCGTCCGCGTTGGAGGTGTTATCCGGCAAAGCCGTTGATCTCGTGGTTACCGACATCAAAATGCCCGGTATTCACGGCCTCAAGCTGATCGAAGAGATCCGGAAAATCGATCGCTGGATTCCCGTCATCGTCTGCTCCGCATACAAGGGCTTGAAGGCGGAGTCGGACATGTATTTTTATCATGTATCCGCTTTCCTGAGCAAACCTTTCGATATCAAGGTGCTGAAGGAAAAAATCATGGAATTGATCGGTTGAAGGAACAAGGCCGCCTGTCGTTCCCTATATCCAAAGAGGAGTCTTTCATGAAATCCGTGACGATCGGTTACCTGGCGTTTCAGGACCTTCCGGATGCCGTCCGACGCTTCAACCGGAACGCAGCCGAAACAACCTTTGAAGTCCGCTTTAAACCCCTGTCGAAACTCATGGAGGCGAACGAACTGGTTCAATATGACGTCGTATTCGTCCGCATGCAGACCCATCGGTGGGAATGGCTGGAAGTGTTGTTGTTTCTGAATCGAACGGCCGCCCACATTCCGGTGATCGTCATGACCCCGTCGGGGAGTCTCGGACACAGGCGTCGGATTCTGCAGACGGTTCCCGGCGTCTTTTTCATCGACACCCCCGACGCTTTTGACGAGACCCTGACGGGGGTGATCGACTCACCACTGAAAAGGATCAAACAGGTTCTTTTCGTCGACGACGACGAAAACGTGCTGAACGGGTATAAGCATGCGCTCTTCAGGTCGCCCTGGAAGATCCACACCGCATCCAGCGCCCGAAAGGCATTGGAAATCCTCTCCACCGAATCGATCAGCCTCATCGTCACCGATATCAAGATGCCGGAAATGCATGGTTTCGAACTGATCGAGGAGATTCGGAAAATTGACACGTCCCTGCCCGTCATCGTCTGCTCCGGCTATCACGGACTCAAGTCCGAAGCGGATCTCTACTTCCACAATATTGCGGGTTTCGTGGAAAAACCGGTGGAGATGCCGGTGCTGGCGGCAAAGATCAAGGAGATGCTCAAGTGAGGATGATGCGACACACTCAGACACCATCGGACGCACGATGCGGATATCGGTGGAAGCCGTCCAGGTCCGACCAGGGGTTTCCGCCGGATACGGCGCCGGACACCCGAATCGACATTGGAAAATCGGTTCTGAACCGAATTTTCGAACCGTACTTCACCACAAAAGGCAAAACCAGGAGAACAGGGTTTGGACTATCGGTGGTTCACGTCATCGTCAACGCCGGCGGAAGAAATATCCGGATGGACAGCACCCAGGACCGGGACACGACGCCTTACATCCATCTTACCGCAGGGGATCCCGAAAGTCCGGAAGCGGGAAATACCGACAATAGGCCGCGCTCTCAAAAGAACACGAAACAGATTCTCATCGTCGACGATGAAACGGCTGTTGTTCGCGTGATGCGCATCATGCTGGAGCGGTTGGGCTACCGCGTCACCTCCCGAACCGACAGCACCGAAGCACTGAAAGTTTTTGCCGAAACGCCGGATGCCTTCGATCTCGTCATTACCGACATGACCATGCCGAACATGACCGGTGACCAGTTGTCCCGGAAGATCATAAAAATCCGTCCGGACATCCCCATTATCATCAACACCGGCTACAGCAATCTCATAGACGCGGAAAAGGCCGAAAAAATAGGAATCAAGGGCTTTCTGACAAAACCGGTCGTCAAGAGCACGCTGGCGACCGCGGTCAGGCAGGCGATTGCCCAGAGGAAGCGAACCAAACCCATCGAATCGAAACCCTCGGATCCCAATCTCGCGACACCCTCGAAATCCGATCCCGCAGCGGATCATGACGCGTAATATCCGATGACGGTTTCCAGGAACGCCGACAATGACAACCCGGCAAAACAAAAACAGATCCGGAGCGACGGAAACGGAATTTCAACGGAAGTTCAGGATTACGGCGGAAGATCGCCATTGGCCTTCATCGCCTGGATCATCCTGCGGAGAGTTAATCTAAAGACATGCAAAATCTATCAAACTGCACCATACTGGTGGTCGACGACATCAAAACCAACATCGACATTCTGGTGAGGACCCTCGGCAAGGAATATCGTATACAGGCGGCCATGGACGGCGAAAGTGCGCTCAAGTCCGTGGAGAAAGCGCCGCCGGACTTGATTCTTCTGGATATCATGATGACGGGAATGGACGGCTATGAGGTGTGTCGGCGACTGAAGTCACAGGAAGAAACCCGGTACATCCCCGTGATTTTCCTGACGGGACTGAACAACGCGGAGTGCGAGGCCAAAGGACTTCGACTCGGCGCGGTGGACTTCATCACCAAACCCTTCAGCCGTGATCTCGTAAAGGCCCGCGTTCACAATCACCTGGCGCTCAAGCTTCACCAGGACCGTCTGGAGGACATCGTCAAGGAAAGAACGACAGCGCTGCAGTCGACCCTGGACAAACTGACTAACGCATCCCTCGATACGATCTTTCGGCTCTCAAAAGCGGCTGAATACAAGGATGAGAACACCTGCTTCCACATCAAGCGGGTAAGCGATTTCGCGGCGGCGGTAGGCGCCAGGTTGGGATTGAGCCGTGATTTCGTGGAAAATTTGCGGTATGCGGCGCCTATGCACGATATCGGAAAGATCGGCATACCGGACCGGATTCTTCTTAAACCCGGGAAATTGGATGCCGAGGAATGGGACATCATGAAACAGCATACCGTCATCGGTGGAAAGATTCTGCAGGGAGCGGACAACGACTTTCTGAAAATGGGGGAAAAAATCGCACTGAGCCATCATGAGAAATGGGACGGCAGCGGATATCCCAACGGTCTTGAAAAGGATGAGATTCCCATGGAGGGGCGTATCGTAGCGGTGGTGGACGTTTTTGATGCACTGACCTCGAAAAGGCCCTATAAAGATCCCTTTCCAACTGAAAAATCATTTGAAATCATCGAGGAGGGGCGAGGCGGCCATTTTGATCCCGATGTCGTGGACGCTTTCTTTGACATACGCAATGAAATCCTCGACATCAAAGCCAGGTACCGGAACGAAGAAGCCATGTCGATGCCGTGTAATGCCGCAGCAGTGAAGCAGCACCGCTGAAGCGGCGCCGAGACCGCCGCGGTCGGGGCAGGGACGGCTTTTACTCCAACGGCGCGGGCTTTTTCCACGAACAATCCATACGATTCGAATTCGCTGTTGACAAGGAAAGTTTTTCATGGAAATAGCCGATCTATCGTTGAGGCGGAATCGAAATAATGAACATAAAGCCGACATGAACGCTGCCTTAGGGGGCATGGCTGATGAAAATTCTGATTGTCGAGGATGAGCCGATATCGAAGCGCGTCCTGGAGGCAAATCTCCTGGACTGGGGCTATGATGTCGTCACCGCGTCCGACGGTCGGGAGGCGTTGGAGATCCTTCAATCTCCGGAGGCCCCGAGCCTGGTGATTTCGGACTGGGTAATGCCCAGAATGGATGGGCTGACCCTTTGCCGTAAAATCCGAAAGATGACGATCAACGGGTACACCTACGTAATTCTATTGACGGCGAAGGAGGCGAAAGCCGACGAGATCAAGGGGCTCGAGGCCGGTGCGGACGACTTTCTCACCAAGCCCTTCAATCGGCAGGAGCTGAAATACCGAACCCGGATCGGGGAGCGGATCATCAACCTGGAGCGTCGCATATTGAAGCTCGCCAACACCGACGCCTTGACGGGTGTTCTGAATCGGCGGGCGTTCATGGAAAAGATGCATGTCGAAATGGCCCGGTCCCGCCGAGAGATGACCCCTTTTTCCCTTGTCCTGTGCGATATCGATCATTTCAAGGAGATCAACGATACCCACGGCCACCAGATCGGCGACGCCGTACTCCAGGCGTTCACAAAACGGTTGTCGGCCGCCGTCAGGCCTTACGACTTCATCGGACGGTACGGCGGAGAGGAATTCCTGATCGGCCTCCCGGGAACCGACCTCGCTGAAGCCGAATCCGCTGCCCAGCGGATGCGGAAAAGCACGGAGAATACCGACTCCCCCCTCATCGATCCGCCGGAAGGATACGATGCGATCTGCATCACCGCCAGCTTCGGAGCGGCCGTTTATACCGGAGACGCCGAAGACACCTCGGACCACCTCATCAAACGGGTTGACGACGCCCTCTACCGGGCCAAGCGAGAGGGGCGCAACCTTGTCTGCGTCACCCCCGGGAGAAACAAGACTGAAGGCTGAAGGCTGAAGACTGAAGACTGAAGGGGTGCGTCAGCGATGGACGGGGCAATTATAGCCTTCAGCTTCTAAAGGGCTATAAGCCGACGGCGTGTGTCTGTTGTGATTGGGGCGTTTTTGCCCCTTCAGCCTTCAGTCTTCAGCCTTCAGCCTCTCAAAAGCCTTTTGCCTTGATTCCCGCCCTTCCTTGAGATCCCCAAAATCATGAATTACATTAAGGTCGTCAACGAATCGTCGGTTTTCGTCGGGAAGAGACCGCTCCCGGAGATCGATGTCCGGGATCACGCCGACGGCCTCGAGTACCGGAGTCGGCGGGCGGAATGTTTTTTAACCTCAACTTTTGACTTTCACAGCCCGGTGCCGGGAGGATACGGCCCGCGCCCCGCGCGGTTTTGTTCAAGAGCCGCTATCCGGCCACCATCATGAAAGTCGAAAGTTGAAATTTAACCTCATCAATTGGGAGAAGGCCAATGAAATCTTCACAAACGGACACACAAAAGGACAATGACGCGAAGCAGAAAAACAGGGTCCCTGAGGATACGGAGACGCCGGCGTCGGAACCCATGGGCGACGTCTGTGAAAAGGCGCCGGAATGGGCCGAACACTACCGCCTTTATGACCCGGACGATCCGTGCGACGACGGGCGGCGGGGGGATGTTTAGGACCGCATGCCGCCGCCGCCCGGATGGGGGAAAGGCTCGGGATGCGGACACAATCCCATTGACACCGGCGCCGGGATCTGGTCAAAGGCTGAAGGGCGGCGGCATGCGTCTGTGAGGAACGGGCGCTTGCTCCTCTTCAGTCTCAGGCACGAGCCGGACATCCAGGAGGATATATCCCACAGGCGGAGGACCTTGTAAAAAAGATTTGCAGAAAGAATCTCCGGGTCCTGAACGTGAAAATTGAAATGATGATTGGAAAACAAATGGTTGAAGAAATAGCGTCGAATCTGTTCCGTCTTCAGATACCCCTGCCCGAAACTCCCTTGAAATACCTGAATGCCTATCTTGTCCGCTCACCGGAAAGAAATCTGCTGATCGATACCGGCCTGAACCATGAGGCGTGCCTCACGGCCATGCAGGACGGAGTGCGCCGTATCGGGGCGGATTTGAACCGGACGGATATCTTCATCACCCATCTGCATGCAGACCATTTCGCCCTGGTGTCGAAATTGGCCGCTGAAAACACCCGGGTTTTGTTCAATCGTCCGGATACGGAAATCATCGAATCATGGAAAGGGTTCGATGCGATGATTGCCTACGGCGGCAGGCAGGGCTTTCCAATGGATCTCCTGAAAAAAGCCTTGGATGCCCATCCGGGCAGTAAATTTGGAACCGATTGGGTGCCGGGCATCAACATTCTCGATGACGGTCAGGAGCTTACCTGTGGCGACTATCGCTTTGCCTGCCTTGAAACGCCGGGACACACCCCCGGGCACATGTGCCTGTACGAGGCCGACAAAAAAATTCTCGTGGCCGGCGATCATATTCTCATTGATATCACGCCGAATATTCAATGCTGGTCGGACCAGGGCAATCCCTTGAAAAGCTACCTCGCCAGTTTGAAGAAGGTTTACACGCTGGATGTCGATCTGGTTTTGCCCGGGCATCGACGCCTTTTCAGCGACCATCGACGCCGCATTGACGAACTGACGGCGCATCATGAAGAGCGACTGTCCGAAGTGACGAAAATTCTTGACGGAAGCCCTTTGAGCGCCTATGAAACCGCATCGAGAATGACATGGGATATCAAAGCCGACACCTGGGCGGAATACCCGGTAGCCCAGCAGTGGTTTGCCACGGGTGAGGCAATATCCCACCTCAGATATCTGGAGGCCGACGGACGGATTCAACGCATCGTTGACGACGGCCTCACACGATATGCTCCTGTTTGAACACCTTCTCTATCCGGTTCCCGTCATGAAGGCGATAGACTCTAGAAATGCGGCGGTGATGAAGGGGGTGCTTATCCGCCTTCAGCCGGTTTTCATCACTGAAATCCTCAAGTCGGAATAATCCTTAAAAATCGATAATTATACTGTCTTTTGCAAGATTGACCTTCAGTTTCCAGTCAATTTTTTTGAGGACGTTGATGATTTTTTTGTTATCGGGTAGAATATCGCCTTTAAATCCTTTCAGTTTTCTCTTTTTAGCCTGTTGCATCAGCATCGTCAGAATGTATGTGGCAATACCTGAATTCTGATAATGTTCATCAACCACAATGGCAATTTCAGGATGCGTTTCGTGTATTTCAAGACTTGCAAATCTGGCTTCGGCAATCAGTTTTCCGTTCTTTAACTCAGCCACAATCGACAGCGTCTTTTTGTAGTCGATATTGACATATTCCTGCATCGTTGCATGCGGCATGGCTTTTATCCGGGAAAAGTACCGGTAATAAACGGATTCATCCGAAAAACGGTAAAAAAGCCGTCGCATGTTTTCTTCATCGGAAGGTTTGATCGCCCTGAAGCACACCTCCAGACCATTGCTGAAAGTTTTTTTCGTCTTGATTCCAGATGGGTATAAGTGGGCGCTTTCTTTGATATAAATTTGGTCTGAATAAATGATTCTCTGATTTCTGGCGTCCTCGACCAGTTTCGGACGGTCATCGGGATGAGCGATATCGATGAGTGCCTGTGCCCGTTCACGCACCGTCCGGCCGCGGACATCGGCGATGCCGTATTCCGTTACGATGGTGCTGACCGATTCCCACAAACTGAACTGGTTGGGGTACTGGACGGCAGACAGGACAATGTTGGATTCACCCTGTCGATTGCGGCTCGGCAATGCGAAGATTGCAGCGCCGCCTTCGGAAAGCAATGCGCCGTTGAAGAAATCAACCACCTCCCCGGGACCTGATCCGACATTGCCCCTGCCGGTGTGGAGGGCGATCCTGCCGTATAGATCCACTTTGCGGGCCGCCAGCACCGCCGTGAATTTCGGATTGGCACTGATGTGAACAGGGTTGAACACCTTGTCAACGGATTGAAATTCCAGCAGGGGATTATTGTCCAGCCATGCCATGAGTTCGGGGGTACCGATGGCATAGGATGTCAAGGATTTTCCCTGATAGTTGATTTTATATTGATTGGTGACGGCACCGCTTTTAACCAGATCCATCATATTGTCGAAAAAGAACGGTGTGTGGATTCCCAGATCCTTTTTATGTACCAGATGCTTTGACAATGCTTCGTAGAGAGGACCGATTGAAAAGCCGATGCAGCTTTGGTCTTCAATCATCGAGCTTACATTTTCCGCAATTTTATCGTATACGGCATCAAATTTCCATCTCTCAAAATAAATCGGGGGCTCCTGAGCTTCCACCAACAGATCGAAATCGGAAATATGGACAAATGTATCACCGAACGTTCGCGGCATCCATGGATTGATCTCACCGACGACAAACGATGCCTGCTGCATCGCCAGACGGCCCACATCCACACATACCCCCAGACTGCAAAATCCGGCCTCGTTCGGAGGGGTGATCTGAATAAACACCGCATCGACAGTGATCTGTTTCGATCTGAAGAGTTCTGGGATCTGACGATACCTGCTGGGAATGAAGTCTGCCAATCCCTTGGTGATGGCCTCATCGGCATCCCAGCCGGAGAAAAATGTTTTCAGGCGGTATATGGAAGAATGATTTTCCTGCACGGAGATGGCATGCCCGAGGCTGACCAGCTGAAACACCTCCAGGTCGATATTGGCGTAATGGGATTCTTTCAGATGCCTGAAGAGCGTCAGCGGTTCCGAAACACCCGTTCCGATAAAGATCGTCATTCCCGGCGCTAACCGTTTAATCACTTCATCAGGTTCGACAAGTCTCTTTTTCCATTCGTTGCCGTGAAATGTTTTCATATGCTTTTTTGATCACAGGTTAACGTTCGGTTTCTTTGGAGCAGGGGGTCAGGCTGAAGGCTGAAGACTGAAGGGGCACAAATGCTCCATTCGCCACAGACATACCTTTTCAGTCCATAGCCTTCAGATACTGAAGATTGAAAGCGGATAAACGCCCCGTTCATCGCAGACGCACCCCTTCAGTCTATAGCCTATAGCTTATAGCCTACCACTACAATCAACAATTATCCAGCCCTCTCGATGCTTTTTGCCGCGGATCCCCCATAACGCGAAAATGGGAACGGCTCGGAAATGCGCATGCCGATACGAGCATCATCCGATTTTACGGTGTACGGAATAACGGAATAGCGGTATATATAGAGCTATATGCCTCAGGGGAGACGCCGGTGCGCATGCCCATGGTAGGGGCACGGCGCGCCGTGCCCCTACGATCGAACAATTCGGTCGCCCGGTGCCCGGTTCCCTCCCGACGATTGTTCGATCGTTCAAATCCGCCGCCACCAAACGCATCAACGAAATGCGCAAAACCCCCTACGCGAAATTATGGCAACGCAAATATAGTTTGCATGATAACTATTAGCGTGTTAATGAGAAGCCAATGTCCACACCAATACGAAGGACAATTCAATGCCGTTTCAGGATTGCATCTGTTTCAGATTGGGCAAGGCCGCGCGGAAAGTCACCAAGGCATATCGTGATGAAATTGGCGAATACGGGCTGACGCACGGTCAGTTTTTTTTAATTGTCGCGATCATGGAAGATGAAGGGCTGCTCCCCAGCGAGCTTGCCGAGAAAACCGCCCAGGACCGGCCGACGATCACCGGTCTTCTCGATCGCATGGAAAAAGGGGGATGGGTCGAACGGAAAGCGGATCCGAAGGACCGCCGCTCGTTGCGGATCTATCTGGGTCCTCGCGGGAACGAATTGAGACAACCGCTGTTGAAGCTTTTCGAGGAAACCAATCAAAAATTCATTGACCGCTTCTCTGAAAAGGAATGGCGCCTGATGCAGTCTTTCCTGGTCAGACTGGAACAATAAACCTGATCGGCGACGCACCCTGCGACAGACCGGGATGAAAGGAGAACAACCATGAACAGGTCTTGGCCGATACAACTGACCGACCATGTGACCGTTTTCGGAAACGAGGATTTTCGACATTATCTGGTCGGTGAATATCAGGATCTGCTGATCGAGTGCGGCGTTACGGCCAGTGCTGCCCGGTTCGCAGAGCAGTTGTCGGACGCCGGCCGGGATGGGCCGGACAAGCTGCTGGTGATGCACGCCCACTTCGATCACGTCTGCGGCATTCCCGAGTTGAAGCGCCGTTTTCCCGGTGCCGAAGTCCTGGCTTCACCTGCGGCCGCCAGGGTTCTGGACAATCCGAAAGTGATCGCCGGCTTTTTCGATCAGGACCGGCAGGTCGCGGGGTATCCGGAAACCGGGGCTTTCGGAGGGGTGCCGGCTGCTCGGAGCGGATTTCGGTGGATCACGTCGTCAACGGCGGTGATCGCATCGCGCTGAAAGGCGGCGAACATCTGGAACTGATCGCCGCACCGGGCCACAGCCCCTGCGGCCTGGCCGCCTGGTTCGAAAA
>NZ_JBFXGG010000105.1:0-9725 GCF_050178255.1 Desulfococcus sp.
CGATCTGGGTGTCGAAGAGGTTTTCGATCTCGATGCCGAAGTCCCGGTGAAGGGATCGGACGTCGTAGTCCGCCCCGTGAAAAATCTTGCGGACGCCGGGATCCGCGAAAATGGGCCGGAGGCCCGAAAGGTCGGTCACCGCCAGGGGATCGATAACGGCGGAGAGGCGTTCCGTGCTGATCTGAATCAGGCAGACCTTTTCCCGGAAATGGTACATGGAATCGGCCTCGAGATCGACGCCGACGGTCGCCTCACCGTCAAGGGCGTCGATCAGATCGGCCAGGGACGCCGCGTCTTCGATCAAACGGTAGCGCGGTTTCCGGTGGGCGGGGCGGCCCGATGCATCGACTTCGGCCCCCGAAGGCGTATTGAATGGGTTCTGGATCTCCATTGGCTCTCTGTCTAGGGTTATGAGGAATTGTTGGTTGTCCGTCAATTTTCGATATCTCAGGATATCATGGAAATGGCGAAAAACTCAAGGCTGAAGGCTGAAGACTGAAGGCTGAAGGAAAAACGGGGTAAGGGGAGGGTTGGTGGTTAGGGTTTTAGGTGATTAGGTGGTTATGGGGTTATGTGATTGGGGGATTGGGGGATTGGGGGAACGGCGGTGAGGCTGAAGGGACACAAGCCCCCATCCGTCACGCCCGCACCCCTTCAGCCTTCAGTCTTCAGTCTTCAGTCTTCAGCCTTCAGCCTTCAGCCTCATCTTGATGGTCACCCGACAGCGCCCCAAAACAGAAGGGGGCAAAAGCCCCCATCCGTCACACCCGCACCCCTTCAGTCTTCAGTCTTCAGCCTTCAGCCTCCCTATCGCACCGAAGCGGGCTGGGTGTCGCCGATCTCATCGTCGACAGGGCTGTAGTTGACCTCGGCAATGGGTGCCGGCGGGCTCTGCTCCGGATCGGGTGTCAGCCCCACCTGCTCGGAAACCGCCTGGCCGCTTGCCGCGGCGGCGGCATAGGCCGTTTGAAGGACTGCAAGGGCGTTTTCGCCGATCCCCATGTCGGCCAGAGCCGCTTTTGCCGCGTCATCGGTCACCGTTCCGTTGGCATCGACGGCACTGGAAAACACCTGAGCCTGGCCTGTCGCAACATCCATCACCACGACGCTGCCCTGGGGATAGCGTTGTCCTCCCACGTTGAGGCTGCCCTCGGTCACGAAATAGGCGATCCTGCCGTTCTGCTCGATCTTGATGTAACCCGCGGATCCCACGGGGATCACCTTTTCGGTTCCCTGGGTACGGAACACGGTCTTCCCCGGGCTCCGCTCGTTCATCCTCCCCGTGACGTACTGGAACCCGCCTTTGTGAACGTCGATGACGCAGGTGTCGCCGCCCTTGTCGGCTTCGTCATAGGCATAGGCCCGGATGATTCCGACGGCATCCGGAAGGAGCGTAAAGGCCGCCCTGTCGGGCGTCATCCACTGGACGTGTCCGTCGCTCCCCGTCGTGATGGTGTCACCGGGCTGAATGCCGCTTCCCAGAACGATGTCCCGGGCCTTGCCGTCGATCGAAACGCGCTCGACGCTGCCCCGGATGCCGATCACCACACCGGCCTCGGCCCCGCGCCAGTCGTTTTGACGGGCCTTTTCGACAATCCGCAGACCCGTGTCGATTTGCGGCGAACCTGGCACGCCCGCAGCGGCCATGTTCCCCGAGAGCAGCAGGATGCATCCCAACAGAGCGGCTATCATTTTTGGCTTCATTCCGTTCTCCTTTTTTTCGCTTCATGGTAATGGATGGTTGTCTCGACCACCGGTTCCCCCGCACGGCAGGGGCGACGGACGGTTTCGGATCCGGAGCGGCGTACATCGACACCGGTGGGCAGCTTATTACTCAACTGCCGACGTTCATGATGGTGACGGGAAAGCGGGGCGCGTGCCGTATCCTCCCGGCACCGGCCTATGACAGTCGACAGTCGAAATATTACATATTGAATATGTATTTTGTGTATAGTCTCGCCCCCCGTTAATGTCAAGGGGTTTTCCAATCATCCCGGCACACAACTTTTTCCTTGACCCGACATGCCTTTTCCTTTAATTTTTTGATTTTACAGGTTTCCGGCCGATACCGATCCTCGTTTCGTCAGATAACCCATAACGATCGAAAACCCATAATACGACGGTTTTCCAGGTGAAGGCATATGATCCGTATCACACTTCCCGACGGAAGTATCAAAACCTTTGAAAACACCCCCACGGCCTATGACGTGGCCGTAAGCATTTCGGAAGGGCTTGCGCGAAACTGCGTGGCCGCCGAGGTGGACGGCCGGCTGATCGACCTTTACCGGGAGATCCCCGAAGACGCCGCCGTCCGCCTCATCACCCCCAAGGACCCCGAGGCCCTCGAGATTCTCCGGCACACCGCGGCCCACGTCATGGCCCAGGCCATCCTGAGGGTCTACCCCGACGCCCATCTGACCATCGGACCGGTGGTGGAGGACGGCTTCTACTACGACATCGACATGGGGCCCGTATCCGCGGACGACTTCCCCAGAATCGAAGCCGAAATGCGGAAGATCGTGAACGAGAAGCTGCCCATCCGGCGAAAAACCGTATCCAAGGCCGACGCCCTCGCCTTTTACCGGAACGAACCCTACAAGCTGGAGATGATCCAGGACCTGCCGGACGGCACCATCTCCTTTTACGAGCAGGGGGAGTTTACGGACCTCTGCCGGGGCCCCCACCTGCCCCACACCGGGTTCATCCGGGCCTTCAAGCTGATGAAGACCTCCGGGGCCTACTGGCGGGCCGACCAGACCAACGCCCAACTCCAGCGAATCTACGGGACCGCTTTTTTCGACAAGAAAGACCTGAAGCGATACCTCGACTTCCTCGAGGAGGCCCGGAAACGGAACCACCGCAAGCTCGGGGAGCGACTGGACCTCTTCAGCTTTCACGACGAAGCGCCGGGAATGCCCTTTTTCCACGCCCGGGGCATGACCGTCTGGAACACCCTTCTGGCATACTGGCGGGAGGCCCACCTCGAGGCGGGCTACGTGGAGACCAAGACCCCCATCATGCTCAACCGCTCCCTCTGGGAACGGAGCGGTCACTGGGAAAACTACCGCGAGAACATGTACACCTCCACCATCGACGACATGGATTACGCCATCAAACCCATGAACTGTCCCGGGGGGATGCTCCTCTACGCCAACCGGCCCCACTCCTACAAGGAGCTGCCCCTCCGGCAGGCCGAGATCGGGCTGGTCCATCGCCACGAGATGAGCGGGGTGCTCTCGGGGCTTTTCCGGGTCCGGGCCTTTCACCAGGACGACGCTCACATCTTCATGACCCCCGATCAGATCGAAGGGGAGATCCTGGGGGTGCTCCGCCTGGTGGAGCGGATCTACGGCACCTTCGGCCTCGGGTTTCATCTGGAGCTTTCCACCCGGCCCGGGAAATCCATCGGCAGCGATGAACAGTGGGCCCAGGCGACGGACGGCCTGAAAAAAGCCCTGGACACCTACGGACAGCCATACAAGATCAACGCGGGGGACGGGGCTTTCTACGGGCCGAAGATCGACGTCCACATCAAGGATGCCCTCGGGCGGACCTGGCAGTGCGGCACGGTCCAGCTGGACATGTCCCTCCCCGAACGTTTCGACCTGACCTATGTGGGCCAGGACAACGAGAAGCACCGCCCCATCATGATCCATCGGGTGATCTACGGCTCCATCGAACGGTTTTTCGGCATTCTGATCGAGCATTACGCCGGCAAGTTTCCCCTATGGCTCTCGCCGGTCCAGGTCAGGGTCCTGCCCATCAACGACGAGCTGGCTCCATACGCGTTGGAGGTGAAAGACTTCCTGGCGGCGGGGGGCCTCCGCGTCGAGGTCGACGAACGCACCGAAAGCCTGAACCGGAAAATCCGGGAGGCCCAGCTGGAATACATTCCCCTGATCCTGACCATCGGCGCCAAAGAGAAGACGGCCGGAACCCTTTCCGTCAGGACACTGGACGGCTCGGTCACCTACGGTGTTTCCCGGGAGGCGTTCCTCACGCGGGTTTCGGATCACATCCGCCGCAGGAGTCCGGATCCGGGCATCTTCACGGACTGACGCATACGGATTGACAAATCTCCGAAGTTGCTATAAATAAACAACTTGACATTTAATCCGATGGCGAAAAAACCATCCAACGTCTGAAGGAGACAACATCGCATGGACGCACAAAACACCATCGTCATCAACGGGAATGAGTTCGCATTCACTCCCGGAGAGACCATCCTTCAGGTGGCGCGGCGGAACAGTATTCCCATTCCCACCCTCTGTCACCTGAAAAACGCGACGCCCACCGGCCAATGCCGGATCTGCGTCGTCGAAGTCAAGGGCGCCCGCAGCCTGGTGGCTTCCTGTGCCGCCCCGGCGGGCAAAGGCATGGTGGTTCTGACCGAATCCCCCAAGGTCATCGAGGCCCGGCGCCTCGTGCTTCAGCTGATGCTTTCATCCGGGAACCACAACTGTGCGGCCCGGGTGTCGGACGATCGCGACTGGAGCGGATTCCAGCTCGACGTCAACCGGTACGACCAGACCGGACAGCTCTGCCCGGTCTGGGGCGACTGCGAGCTTCAGCACCTCGCCTACCAGTACCAGG
Source organism: Desulfococcus sp. (assembly GCF_050178255.1). Taxonomy (NCBI): domain Bacteria; kingdom Pseudomonadati; phylum Thermodesulfobacteriota; class Desulfobacteria; order Desulfobacterales; family Desulfococcaceae; genus Desulfococcus; species Desulfococcus sp. The sequence goes on from NZ_JBFXGG010000105.1 coordinate 4,594, forward strand.
TTTCCGCCGAGCGGTTCCCCCGTTCGGAGGTGCCCTACCCCATGGAGGACGTCAACCCCTTCATCGTTCGGGATTTCTCCCGGTGCATCAAGTGCGGCCGGTGCGTCCAGGCCTGTAACGACGTTCAGGTCAACAACGCCATCAACTTCGGATACCGGGGCACGGACACCAAGATTATCGCCGGCGAAGACAAGACCCTCAAGGATTCGGAGTGCGTCTTCTGCGGGGAGTGCCTCCAGGCCTGTCCGGTGGGCGCCCTGGTGGAGAAGAACGCCCGGTACAGGGTGCGTCCGTGGGAGACCCAAAAGGTCCGCACCACCTGCAGCTACTGCGGCGTCGGCTGCCAGTTGAACCTCCACGTCAAGGCGGGCAAGGTGGTCAAGGTCACCGGCGTCGAGGACGTCGCCCCCAACTACGGCAGCCTCTGCGTCAAGGGCCGGTTCGGTTTCGATTTCATCGGATCCGGGGAGCGCCTCACCACGCCCCTCATCAAGGAAGACGGCAAGTTCCGGAAGGCCTCCTGGGACGAGGCCCTCGGTCTCGTTGCGGAAAAGCTCGGCGCCGTCAAACGCCAGCACGGACCTGATGCCATCGGCGTGCTCACCTCGGCCCGCGTCACCAACGAAGACAATTACGTGGCCAACAAATTCACCCGGGCGGTGCTGAAGACCAACAACATCGACCACTGCGCCCGTCTCTGACACAGCTCCACCGTGGCCGGTCTGGCCGCAGCATTCGGAAGTGGCGCAATGACGAACACCATCGGCGACCTGGAAGAGGCCGATGTCATCCTGGTGACCGGATCCAACACCACGGAGAACCACCCGGTCATTTCAACCTATATCAAGCGCGCCGTGAAATTCAAGGGCGCCAGGCTCATCGTGGTGGACCCCAGGCGGGTCAAGATCGCCACCTTCGCCCAACACTGGCTCCGCCAGAACCTGGGCACGGACGTGGCCTGGATCAACGGCATGATGCACATCATCATCAAGGAGAACCTCCACGACAAGGCCTTCGTCGAAAACCGGACCCAGGGGTTCGAAGACCTCAAGGCCATGGTGGAAAAGTTCACCCCCGAGTACGTGGAAAGCATCACCGGCATTCCGGCCGCAAGCCTCATCGATGCGGCACGCCTGTATGCCGGGGCCGGAAACGCCGCCATCGTCTACTGTATGGGCATCACCCAGCACGTCTCGGGGACGGACAACGTCAAGTCCCTGGCCAACCTGGCCATGCTCACCGGCAACCTGGGCAACAGGGGCGGCGGTGTCAACCCCCTCAGGGGGCAGAACAATGTCCAGGGGGCCTGCGACATGGGCGGCCTGCCCAACGTCTTTTCCGGGTACCAGCCGGTCACCAGCGATGAGATCGCCCAGAAGATGGAGCAGGCCTGGGGCGTGACCGGGCTATCCAGAAAGGTGGGCCTCAAGGTCACCGAGATGATCCCCAAGGCCCATTCGGGCGAGCTCAAGGCTCTCTATATCATCGGCGAGAATCCCCTGGTCTCCGACGCGGACCTCGACCATGTGGCCAAAAGCGTCGGAAACCTCGACTTTCTGGTGGTCCAGGACATCTTCATGACCGAAACCGCGGCCCTTGCCGACGTGGTGCTCCCCTCCGCCTGTTTCGCCGAAAAGGAAGGAACCTTCTCCAACACGGAGCGCCGGGTTCAGCGCGTCCGCAAGGCTGTCGAGCCGCCCGGAGAGGCCAGGGACGACTGGTGGATCACGGCCCAGATCGCCAGGCGCATGGGCTACGACATGGCCTGCGAAAGCGCCGAGGAGATCATGGCGGAGATCGCCCGGGTGACCCCCTCCTACGGCGGCATCACCTACGACCGGATCGACTACGAAGGGCTCCACTGGCCCTGCCCGACAACGGACCATCCCGGGACGCCGATCCTGCACAAGGAGCAGTTCCCCATCGGCAGGGGAAAATTCCATGCCATCGACTTCATCCCGCCGGCCGAAGCGACGGACGACGAGTATCCCCTCTACCTGACCACCGGGCGCGTGCTCTACCACTACCACACCGGCACCATGACCCGGAAGTCCGAAGGACTGAACGAGCGGGTTCCGGAAAACTTCGTGGAGATCTCCGCCAAGGACGCCAGGGACCTCGGCATCACCGACGGCGGCGCCATCGAGATCAGCTCCCGGCGGGGCAGGATCACGGCGACGGCCAAGGTCTCCACCACCGCGGTCTCGGGAACCGTTTTCATTCCGTTCCATTTCGCCGAATCCGCAGCCAACCAGCTGACCAACGCAGCCCTGGATCCGGTTTCCGGCATTCCGGAATACAAGGTGTGCGCCGTGAAGCTTTCGGCGGCCGCCCAATAGGGTTCAAACCTGCCTGACCACGACAAAGCGGCGCCTTCTCAAGGCGCCGCTTTTTTCAGGTCTTCCGTCACCGATGCCCATCGTTCGGGCACGCCGGCAACCCTATTCTTCTCAAAAAGGCGATGACAACTCCGCCACGATGAAGGGCGCGCATCGAACGCCCATACCCCCCTTGCGAATCCAGATCCTGGCCATGGTGACGTTCTCGCCGTCGATGTTGACGATGGTGGGAACGTCCTCCACAAAGGCGATGTCCTCCGTCTTGAACTCGTAGTAAAACGTCGTCTGGTTGTAGGGATCCACGATAAGGAGGATCTTGTCTTTGTCCACGGGATGCTTGAAGGGTGAGCCGATGAACGGAATGCTGTTCCGCTTCAGCTCCGCCACGTTGCTCTTCTTTTTATACGGCTGAATCTCCAGCCGTTTGGCTTCCTGCAGAAAGGTCGTCATGGTCATGCCGCTACCTCCTTGTCTCTGTCATCACGCACGGACCCGGAATCATGGGGCCGGCGACCGCTTCAGCTTCGGCCTCCCCCAGGAGCAGGGCCACCAGGGAAAGCGCGAATTCAATGGCGGTGCCGGGGCCCTGGCTCGTCACGCAGGTCCCGTCGACGACCACGCGCCGATCCTCCCACCCGGGGAGTTCATCCCGGAAGGCAGGGTGGCAGGTGGCTCGAAGGCCCTCGAGGAGGCCCAGGGGCCTGAGCACCACGGCCGGGGCGGCGCATATGGCGCCGTATAGCCTCCCGGAGCCGCGCTGCCGGTCGAGAATCTTCCCGAGGGCCGCCGATGCCGCCAGATGCCGCGCTCCGGGTATGCCTCCCGGCAGCGCCACCAGGTCGTAGGCCTCTTCGACACACCCCGATATATCCTTCTCGGCCGTCAGCATCACCCCGCGGGAGGCGGTCACCTGCAGCCGGTCCATGACCGAGGCCACGGTGACGGCAACCCCCGCGCGACGCAGCACGTCTATGATCACAACGGCTTCGATCTCTTCGGTCCCGTCGGCCACGGGCACCAGTGCGGTCTTTGCCATTTGAATCTCCTTTCACGAACCGCCGGAGGCCGCCCCAAGGACGGATGCCGTCCGGTGTTCGACGTTGTCAATGCGGTTTCCGTTACCCAATCCCGGGGAATCCCCCCGGTGAAAACCTCAGACCCAGGCTGACGCGGATACGTCTTCGTCCGACGCCTGCCGAAGCGCCTCGATGAGGGACAGGGCCTCGGACCGCGTTTCGATCCGCGTCAGCGCGGCCCTGAAGCGGCTGCCGTGGGGCAGGCCTCTGACGAACCACCCCAGCCGGCTGCGCATCATGCGGCAGGCGACCGCCTCGCCGAGATAAGCCACCGAGGCGTCCAGATAACGCATCATGGTCGATATCCGCAGCTCGAGGGTTTCGGGAGGAAGGGATTCCCCCCGCTCCAGGGCCGCAATCCGGGAAAACAGCCAGGGGGCCCCGATGGCCGCCCGGCCGACCATAATCCCCTCGCAACCGGTCTCCCGGCGCATCCTGAGAGCGTCCTCCGGAACGACGATGTCGCCGTTGCCGATGACCGGAATCGTCACCGCCGCCTTGACCGCCGCAATCACGGACCAGTCCGACCGGCCGCGGAAACCCTGCACCGCGGTCCGGGGATGGACGGCGACGGCGTCGACGCCGCACTCCTCGGCAAGCCTGGCCACGGCCACGGCCTGTTCTCCCGACGGATCCCAACCGCTCCGGATCTTGATGGTAAGGGGAATCCGGATCCGCCGCCGCACCGCCGTCAGCACCGCGCGCGCCGTTCCAGGCGTGCGCATGAGCGCGGCGCCGGAGCCCGATTTCAGGATCTTTTTCACGGCGCACCCGAAATTGATGTCGAGGATGTCCGCCCCCGCCGCCTCCGCAATCCCGGCAGCCTCGGCCATCATCCCGGGGTCCGCGCCGAAGATCTGAACGGCCAGGGGCTTCTCCCCGGGATCGCCGGCCAGCATCTGAACCGTCTTGCGGGAGCCGTGGACCAGCCCGTTGGCGCTGATCATCTCGGAGACGACCAGGCCGCAACCGGCCGCTTTGGCCAAAAGGCGGAAGGGCAGGTTCGTGATGCCCGCCAGGGGCGCCATGACCAGACCGTTCTCCAGTGAAACACGACCGATCTTCATGGACGACCCGTCATGGCTTCTTGAGACCGGGAAAGGAGATCACCCGGCTGTCCTTGCCGCCGGGATCGGGCGGCGCATCCTCTTCCGGCTCCGGGATCTCCGGCAGGGCGTCGTCGGGACACACCACCGGCGCCATTCGCATCCGGTTGCCGTTCATGGTGAACTCCGCGCCGTCGATGTATGCCGTCCGGAGAATCCAGGTCACCGGCTGAAGCGGGACCTGGAGCAGCAGCAGCTTGACGTGATACCAGTCCGGTTTGTGGTCCGCCTGAATGCTTTCGATCCGGGCGAATGTCATGGGCTGGTCTTCGAAATAGATCAATACGACATCGTTTTCCTGGGCCATGGTCTCCATCCATTCTATTCTATAACACGCGGCCGCCTGGGACCGCGGGATTGGGGATTTCAAATCCGGAGGTTGAATCCATAACGCAATTTTCGACTTTCACAGGTCGGTGCCGATTTCATAGGCCGGTGCCGGGAGGATGCGGCCCGCGCCCCACGCGGTTTCATTCAAGTGCCGCTGAAGCTTGCTCCGGGCGGGCCGGAAACTCGCCGGCGCGCAAACAGTCCGGGCCGCTGATCCGCCGCTGCGCTTAAGCGGCACTAAAAATCACCGCTCAAGGGGCGCGGGCCGCATCCTCCCGGCA
>NZ_JBFXGG010000106.1:0-9683 GCF_050178255.1 Desulfococcus sp.
TTCGATATCCGGAAACCGATCCGCCTCGAGATGACCTTTGACGTGTACGCCTCCGGCCGTGTGCTGATGCCTCATTTCACCGTGAAGAACCGGGAGGGGGTGTGCGCCTTCATCACCGTGGACCAGGATCCCGAGTGGCGGAAACGGCCGCGGCCGGCCGGGACATACGTGAGTACGGCGCTGATTCCGGGCAACCTGCTGTCCGAGGGGATGGTCTACATCAGCGTGAATTGCCTTTCCCTGAATCCCGATACCGTGATGTTCAGTGAAAAAAACGCCATCGCCTTCAGTGTTTACGACAATCTCGAAGGCGATTCGGCCCGGGGGGATTATGCCAGGGAAATTCGCGGCGTTGTTCGCCCCCTGTTGAAGTGGACGACCGAATACCGGCCCGGCGGAGACGGAATGGATTTCTCCCATATGGCCGTGGAGGGATGATTCGGGATGCGACCGATACCACGCGCCGTTCCGGACCGGATGCGGCAGCTGTTGCAGATGCCCTTGATACGATGGACATATCGCGCCGTGATGACCCGTTTTCGGCGGTTGAGGGAAACACAGGCCGGAATACTGCGGGATGAATGTTGCGGGATGAACCTGAACTGGCGTCCGGCGGCCCGAAGCAGCGCTCACATGGCCGCAGTCCACTGGTGCCACACCCGGATTCTCTGGCGGAAGAACAGAACCCGCGCCCTGTTGACGACCCTGCTCTGGCCCGTCGTCTCCCCCATATTCATCCTGAGACGGGTCGCCCGCCACGGCAGGCATGTCGCACAACAGTTCGGGGTGCCCCTTTCCCGCCAGGTCCGGGACCTCGTCTATCTTGCCCACGTGCTTTATATGGGACCGCGGACCTATTATTATTACGGGCTTTACCATCCCGGTCGGACGGCATCGGCGTCGCTTTACGTGCAGGATCATGAAATTCTGGGGCTGCTGGACGGCATCAACCGGGATACGGACCACCGTATATTCGAGAACAAGACGGCATTTTTTGAAAAATGCCGACAATCCGGCTTGAGGACGATACCCATTGCGGCGCGGTTCGAGAATGGAAAGGCGGCTTTCATCGACGACGGCGGTCGTGATGCGGACTGGTTTGCCAAGCCCGAAGGCGGCAGGTGCGGCACGGGCATTATGGCGTTTCGATACGACGGCCCGGGGCGATATCGGAGCGAAAGCGGCCGCCGGTTGTCAAAGGAAGACGTAATGGCCCGGGTTGCGGCCTGCTCCCTGTCATCGCCGTATATCCTTCAGGAGCGGATCTTAAACCATGCCGACGTGGCGGCGCTGGTGGGGGACGCCCTTTCCACATGTCGCATCGTGACCTATCGGGAACCCGACGGATCGGAGGGCGTGCTGCCGTGCGCCATTTTCAAGATGGCCGCCCGTGGGCGAAGCACCGACAATTTCCATACCGGGGGGATGGCGGTTTCCATCGACCTGGAAACAGGCGTGCTCGGCAGGGGCGTCGTGGGTGCGGAACCGACGACGCGATGGGATGTCCATCCCGACACCCAAAAGCGGGTGAACGGATTTCAGCTGCCCTTCTGGGCGGAAACCCTCGCGTTGTGCCGCGAGGCACATCGGGTCTTCAAGGATTACGCGTTCATCGGCTGGGACGTCGCCATTACGGACGATGGGCCGATGCTGGTGGAGGGAAATCTCTTCTGGGGGGTGGAGGCGATGCAGATGGCCCATGAAACCCCCCTTGGGGAAACGCCCTTTCCCCGGGTCTACCTGGCGCACATGAAACGGCAAAGAGGCTGAAAGTTAAAGGCTGAAGGCTGAAGACTGAAGACTGAAGGGGCATCAACGCTCCGTTCGTTGCGGACGCACCCCTTCAGCCTTTAGCCTTCAGCCTTCAACCTCAGCGGCCCGGACGCAAGTGCGTTTCCGGGCCGCCCCATGAATACCGGAAGTTGAATCAATTATGATACGGCAGGTGATATGAAAGTCGAAAACATTCGTCTGGAAGAACACAACGGAAAACCGGCCGTCAAGGCCGTCGTCACCTGGGAGGATTCCCCCAGGCCGCGTCAGGAAATTTATTTCGCCACCCTCGATCGGTTTGCCGACGCCCTGGATTCCGGAGCCGCCGCCTATGCGGTGGGCTGCCTTCTCCCGGCCTTGCATCACGGTGAAAGGCGACTGCGGATCGACGGAGCCATTTGCCCGGAGCTTCGCGACGGTCTCCACACCGTGATGGGGTTCATGGGCCTGTGGCACGAGGCCTACCGTTCCGGGGTCCAGATCGAGGCCGACGTGGAAGAGCGACCATCGCCCCGACCCGCCGTGTCGCGCTCGGCCCTCTTTTTTTCCGGGGGCATCGATTCCCTGGCGGCCCTGCGGGAGAATCATTCCCGGTATCCCGAATCCCATTCCGGTTTTTTCAGGGACGGCATACTGATTTACGGCCAGAACCCAGAGTCGGACCATCGGCCGGAAACCTTCGAAAAGGCGATGGCCGCCCTGTCCGAGGTGACGCGCGAATCCGGCATCTCTCTCCTCCCGGTTTACACCAATCTGCGAGAATTGGACGACGCGACGCGGTTTTTTGTCGATGTTTTCCACGGCGCGATTCTGGGAGCCGTCTCCCATATCGTATCGGGGCGCGTCGATTCCGTGTCCATTTCCGCCAGCGACAGCATTCCGGGGCTCGCGCTCGTGAAACGGGACACGTTCAAGCCGTTCGGCTCCCACCCCCTCATCGATCCCTACTACAGCAGCTGGCGTCTGAGAATCCGTCACGTCGGCATGACCTCGGGGCGCCTGGAGAAGACGCGGTTGGTGGCCCAGTGGCCTGTTGCCCTCAACAACATTCGCGTCTGTCAACCCAACTGGCCCGGCGAAAATTGCGGGCAGTGTGAAAAATGCCTGCGAACCATGCTGGCCCTCACGGCTGTCGGCGCGCTGGACAAAACCCGTTCGTTTCCGAAGAACGATATGACCGTGGCCGACATTGAAAACATCCGGTTCAAACCGGGACTGGCCGACGATTACCGCGAACTGATCGATGCGCTTGCCCACTCGGGCCGTCGGGACCTGGCCGCCTCTCTCAGAATTTCCCTGGGTCGGGCCCTGGGCCGGGCCATGACCCCCATGGACCTTGTCAGGAAAACGGATAAAACCGTTTTGCACGGCGGACTCAGCCGTCTCAAAAAACGCCTGACGGGAAGCCGGGCCGTCAATCATCTGAAATGAGCCGTTGATCTAAAGAAATCATGGGAGCCCGTTCATGAAAATACAAGACTTCACTTCGACCGATATCAACGGCCGCAAGCGCGTTTCCGCCCGTTTGATCTGGGAAGAGAACGACCATCCCGCGCAAACGCTTTATTTCGAAACCCCGACGGCATATGCCGAGGGCCTGGTGCCGGATCCCCATGCCTTCCTGATCGCCGGCGCCCTGCCCGCCATGCACTTTGGAGAAAAAAGGATCTGGGTCGACGGACCGGTCTGCCCGCAGCTGCTGGAAAACATCGATGTCGCCCTCCATTGGATCGTTCACTGGTTCTATCCGGGGAGGCGAAAGCCCATCCCCATCGCGACCGCCGGTATGAGACCTGCCGCGGCCGAAGGAACGTCGCGCGCCGGATTCCTTTTTTCCGGGGGTGTCGACTCCCTGGCGACCCTTCGGCACAATCACCTGAACTATCCTTCGGGCCACCCGGCCCGGATTCTCGACGGCCTGATCATTTACGGCCTGGAGGTGCAGAACGACGTCAGCTTCAACCATGTGTTGAGACATCTCGAGGTGATCGCCGCCGACGCCGACATCCGAATGACACCGCTCTATACGAACATTCGGGAACTGGGTCCTGAAAACGACCGGACCTTCTGGGCGGATTTCTGGCTCAAACAATACATGGGCGCCACCTTCGGGGCGGCGATCCACGCCCTGTCCGGACGGTTTTCCCTTTTCTCCATCAATTCCTGTCACGACATCCCGAATCTGATTCCCTACAGCTCGCACCCTCTTGTCAACCCGTATTACAGCAGTGCGGATCTGCGCATCCGGCACGAGGGCATCAATTTTTCCCGGTATGAAAAGACGCGGATCATTTCCGATTGGCAGGTCGCTATCGACAACCTGAGGGTGTGCAACGACTCTCGAACCTATCAGCAGGAGATCCTCAACTGCGGCGTTTGCGAGAAATGCGTCAGAACCATGCTGGCCATGCTCTGCTGCGGCGTGCTGGATCGTTCGGGGGCCTTCGCGGAAAATAATGTCACTACGGCGCGGGTCGAAGCCTCGGTAATCGTAAGACCCAACAATCTGCCCATGTATCGGGAGTTGTTTGAACCGCTGAGACGGATCGGCCGGGAGGACCTTCTGAAGGTGGTCCAGGTCAAAATCGATGAATTCGAAAAGCGGAAAAAGGTTGAGGAATGGACGTCGAGAACCATGGGGCCCCTGGCGACCGTCGACCGGAAGCACCTGCACAGCGTCTTCGGCAGAACCTTTCGCAGCATCTATGGCAGGATCCTGTGACCCGGGCGCTCACGGCACAAGGCCGTGTCCGGCCGTCCATTGAAACGATGCTGCCTGCCGTGTCGATCACCGCACAAATTCCATCGGATGCCGGGGATGTTGCCGCGGGCATCCTGACGGGCCGGCGCGTGTGTCGACCCGACCTCAGCCGTGATGCCGTGAATCGGCCGCTGCAGAGCGGTCTCCGCGATTCAGGGTTCGCCTTTGCCCAAAACGGCTTGTCAACAGCAATTCGCTGAATTCAAAAGTGTTAAAAGGATATTTTGCCCATGTTAATCAACGCATTTGAACTGTCTCCGGACTCTACCATCGAGACGGATATCTGCGTGGTCGGAGCAGGCGTGGCGGGAATTTCATTTGCGATGGAATACATCGACGCCGGGTACAGGGTATGTCTGCTGGAGAGCGGCGGCATCGAAGCCGACAGAGTAACGCAATCCCTGAATTGGGGAAAAAATATCGGATTTCCGTATTTCGAACTGGATAAATCCAGGGCCCGGTTTTTTGGCGGAACAAGCCATTTCTGGCACATCCCCATCGGCGACAACAGGCTGGGTGTCCGGTTGAGGGGGCTCGATCCCATCGATTTCGAAGCGCGTGACTGGGTGCCTTACAGCGGGTGGCCCTTTGATATATCCCACCTGGAACCCTTCTATCGAAGGGCTCACCAAATATGCCGGATCGGACCCTACAGTTATGATCCGGCAGACTGGATGTCATCGGAGGATCAACGGCGGCAGCCCCGCCTAACGGGAGAAGAATTCGAAACGACGGTGTTTCAGTTCGGCGATCGCGAAGTTTTTTTCAAGACCTACCGAGATGCCCTTGATCGTTCAGAAAATATAAGGGTTTTTACCCATGCCAATTGCGTCAACATCGCTGTTGACGATAATGCACAGGTCGTTACAGCGCTCCAGGCGGCATGCCTGAACGGACCCCGTTTCAACGTCAAGGCCAGGACCTACATCCTGGCGGCGGGCGGTATCGAAGTCCCCCGGTTGCTGCTGGCCTCGAATCACGTTCAAAAGGCGGGCCTGGGAAACGGCAATGACCTGGTGGGGCGGTTTTTCATGGAGCATCCCCACCTGACTTCCGGAGCCTTCATCCCGGCCGATGTGGAAATGTCCCATGCGCTCGCCTTTTACGGCATGCACCAGGTCAACGGTGTGACCATCATGGGAAAGCTGGCATTGAATGACGCCGTCAAACGAAGGGAGCGTCTGTTGAATCACTCGATACACATCGCTCCGGACTTCAACAGAAGCAAGGCATATTATAAACGGAGCTGGTCAAAAGGCTATTATTCGGGAAAATCCCTGGTCTACGATCTGAAAAAGAAAAAAATACCCCGAAACCTCAAAAGCCGGCTGATCGATGTCGCAAGAGATATCCCTTCTCTGTCCAGGGAGTCCTACCGGCACTTTACGAACCGTTTTTTGAAGGAATATGTCGCCGGTGAACGCATGGTCGTGTATCGCTTGAATCATATGGCGGAACAGGTCCCCAATCCGGAAAGCCGGGTTTTGCTGGATGAGGAGAAGGACGCCTTCGGCATGAATCGCATCAAGCTGAAATGGGAGCTGATGCCCCAGGATCTGAAGAGCATGATCAGAACGCAGGAGATACTGAGCGACGCGTTGAAAAAGAAGGGCCTTGGCCGGCTCATCATCGAGATGAAGGAAGGGGAAACCCCTCGGTTCCTGCGCGGCGGATGGCACCACATGGGGACCACCCGCATGCACGTGGATCCCAAAAAGGGCGTGGTGGACAAAGATTGCCGTGTTCACGGCATATCGAACCTGTATATCGCCGGCGCCTCGGTTTTCCCGACGAGCGGGTATGCGAACCCTGTCGTGACCACCGTGGCCCTGGCCGTGCGTCTGGCCGACCATGTGAAAAAGCTGTAACGGGATAGGCTGAAGACTGAAGGGGGATAAGGGCCGCATTCGTTACGACATCACCACTTCAGTCTTGAGCCTGACCCTCTGATAACGCCGAAAGCCGAGGTATCCGATCAATTACGGGAGACATGTTATGCCGCGATGGGGAATGGTTGTTGATTTGAGAAAATGTATCGGGTGCGAGTCGTGTGTAACCGCTTGCAGTGAATTTCATCATGTCCATGGAAACAGGTGGCGACGGGTGATCGATTGCGCCGACAATCCGGTTTCGGACCGGCAGCGTTTATTCGTCCATCAGAGTTGCATGCACTGTGATGATCCGCCTTGTGTGATGGTATGCCCCACAACGGCATCCTACATCAGATCGGACGGGATCGTCCTGATAGACCATGACAAATGCGTGGGATGCGGCTCATGTGTTCTTGCCTGCCCCTATGGGGCGCGGACCGTTTTGAAGGCGGACAATGTCGTTGTCGGTGAAAGCGAGTTGATGGGCTCCGACGTTCGGTCGAGAATCGACAAAAAAGGGCTCTGTACGAAATGCACCTTTTGTCACACCCGTATTGACGAGGGGCTCGGAAAGGGGTTGACGCCGGGCGAAGATGAGGCGGCAACGCCGATGTGTGTCGCGACGTGCAGTTCAGGCGCCCTGCACTTTGGAGATCTCGATGACCCGGACAGCAGGATAAACCATCTGATCCGGGACAACTTAACAACGCAGATGCAGGTGCAGATGTCGACGGGGCCGGCTGTTTTTTTCATCGTTCCTGAATGGTGGTCGGCATATTGCGAGCAGGCGTCTCCGGGAGAGAAGGATTGAAAAGCCTGAATGTGGTCCAGAGGAGCAATCAGACGGCGTGGGGATTTCCCGCTGCGCTGAATTTCGTGCTGGGGGGGGCGGCAGCCGGCTGGTATCTGGTCATGTCGGCAGCGATCGCTGTCCCAGGCATTGCCGACGGGGATTCCCGTCCGCTCTATCCGGTGATATGCGCCGGTATGGCGGCCATCGGGTTCATACCCCTGGCGCTGAAAACGAACAGGATGTATAATGCGCTGTATTTGTTTAATAATATAAAAGAATCCTGGGTGTCTCGTGAAGCCCTTTCCGGACTTTTATTTATTTTTTCCGCCGCTGCAAATTATATTTGGCCGCATGGTGTCCTGGAAGGCCTTGCCGTGCTGTCGGCCGCCGGCTTTCTGGTCAGCCAGGGGTTCATGCCCTATCAGGGAAAGGCCGTATCCGCGTGGCGTCATAACCGTCTGCCGTGGCTTTTGATTTCCGCCGGTCTGTACGGCGGTGCGGGTTTCCTCACGGCGAGCGTGGGGTTTCCGGAGGCAGCGGGCCCGGGGTACATCTTCATCGCCGTGCTGATCCTTTCCTGCGCGATCATCAACGCCGGCTTATGGATCAGCCACATTCGATACGTGATAACGGCCTATTCCCGCAACCGTTACCCGGCACCGTTTTCTCCGATATACGGCATGAAAACGGTCTTTGTCGGCCATATCCTCCCGATGATGCTGTTGCTTGTTCCTGCCTGTTCTCTATATCGAACAAGCGGCATCACGTGGGTCGATGCCGCCGTGACCATCGGCGCAGCGGTACTGATGATCGCCTTCAGTGCATACCAGAAAATAAAGGTCGTCAAGACATTTTCCGGCCTGATGCCGTTGGCGTTGAGTTTCCCTGCCGATCGACGACACAAAGGCGACTGACGCGCACCCGGCGTAATCCTGGAGATATATACCGCATATGAAACATTTTTACAGACCGAACTACAGAATTGTGCGGCTCTGGACGAAATTCTGGATCCGAAGCGGCGGTTTGAATCCCTTCGGCCGTTTTGCCATGAGAATGGCGGCCCTGTTCACGGCGCCGCACAAATCCAGAGTGAGATTGGCATACCTGGCCGACAGCGGATACATTGCGCCTTCCGTAATCGTCGACCATGATGAACTCACCCTTGGCAGGCACGTGTTTATCGATGACGGATGCATCCTTTTCAAAAGGCAGGGCACGGGGAAAATGGTGCTGGCGGATGAAGTCAAGGTGTTCCGCCAGGTTTTCATGGAAACCGGAACAGGGGGAAGCCTGTTCATCGATGAGAAGGCCAGTATCCACCCCAGATGTCAGATCAATGCCTTTCATTCATCGATTCACATCGGCAAACATGTCATGCTGGCCCCCTATTGCTGCCTCTACTCCTATAATCACGGCGTGAAACCCGGCATGCTCATCGTTGATCAGCCGCTTGAAAGCAAGGGGCCGATCGTTATCGGAGACGGCGCCTGGCTGGGGGTGGGGGTTATTGTAACGAGCGGCGTGACCATCGGAGAGAATGCGGTCGTTGGTGCCGGATCTTTAGTTACCCGGGATATCCCTCCTGATAGTATTGCCGCGGGTAACCCGGCAACGGTCATTAAAAAGCGTCAGGATATACCCGCCTGACCCAACCTCAAAAGATATCGCCATGATGATGAATCCTCCAGAAGCAGAACCCACGAAATTGGTTGCCGTTGCGGTGCCGTTGTCCCTCAACAATGAATTGTCGGAAGAGGAGAGAATATCCTTAAACCAGTTGAATCGCTGTTTGAGCCGGTATGACCGCTATTTTGTCGCCCCCCGGGGAGCCCGGAATCCGGATATGAACTTCAGGATCAAGGAGTTTGACAAAAAGTACTTCGGAAGCGCACAGGCCCATAATAAGTTATTGCTGTCGCCTGAGTTTTATCGGTCTTTTTCAGACTATAAATTCTTGTTGATTTATCATTTGGATGCATTGGTTTTTTCGGATCAGTTGGAAGCATGGTGTCAACTGGACTATGATTACATTGCCCCGCCGTGGATTCATGAGGTTCCCGGCGGTTCCGGGAAGGTGCTGGGCCGATGCGGAAACGGCGGCTTTTCCCTTAGAAAAACAGAGAGCTTTTTAAGGGTGCTCAATGCGACGAAAACCACCATAAGTAATTGGAAACTCTGGCAACTGATCACGATCAAGAGATCCAGGGCGGAAAAAATGTTCATGCTGCCGCTGTTGTTATTGCTTTTTACGCCCAAGCTCAGAAAATCAATCCTGATCAAGTACGGCTACACCCGAAACGAGGACGGATTCTGGGCGGACCATGCGAAATATTTTTATCCGGATTTTACGGTGTCGCCGGCTGAGCTGGCGTTGAAGTTTGGATTTGATAAAGATCTGGGATATTGTTTTGAAATGAATAATCGGGTGTTGCCTTTTGGATGCCATGCCTGGCACAAATACGATAAATCGTTCTGGACCGGTATC
>NZ_JBFXGG010000107.1:0-4498 GCF_050178255.1 Desulfococcus sp.
CCTGGTTGCGGCGGCTCCCCAAGACCGACCTCCACTGCCACCTGGGCGGGATCGCCGATGCGCAGGGCATGATCACCGTGGCCGCAGTCGAACGGGGCCGGGTCGAGGCTCACCGTTCGAGGCTCGACCCCTGGCTCGCCGATTGGCGGAGAAGGTTTGAGGCCCAACCCGTCGAGGAACTCCGCGCCGCGTTCAATGCCAAAGACCTTCGCAATGCCGTGCCGGGCGTACCCGAGCCCTTGTGTGTAGCGGCGTTCGTTCTTCTGTTCGAGGAGGATCCCGACCTGCTCGATGCCTTGATTTTCGGCCCCTTTCGGGACGAAGCTGCGTTCAGCGGCATCGCATTCGACCCCTATGAACGGCTTGGGGACCTGCAAGGCTCCGGCCTGCTTCAGAGCGAGGCCACCATCCGTGCCGCCTGCCGCATTCTTCTCGAAAAGGCGGCGGCCGAAAACGTCCGGTACCTGGAGGTGCGGTGCTCGCCGATCAATTACACCCGGGGCGGTGTCTCCGAGCGTCGGGTTGCGGAAATCATCGCTGATGCCCTTACGGGAGCGGACGGGATCGATACGGTCCTCATTTTTACCGCCAGTCGGCATGCCGAGATCGAAAAGGTTCGAAGGCACGTCGAGCTGGCCGGGCGTCTGACAGCGTCCGGGAACGGGTTTCCGATCCTTCGCGGCTTTGACCTGGCCGGCAGGGAATCTGCCTGTAAACCCGCCGACATGCGAAGAGAGCTGATGCCCATGATGGAGCGCTGCATTCACTTCACCATTCACGCCGGCGAGAAGGCGGATGTAGGGAACATCTGGGAAGCGGTTTACCATCTCAACGCCGAACGTATCGGCCACGGCCTGACCCTGAAGGACAACCCCAGCCTGATGGAGCGGTTTGTCGACCGCCGTATCGCCCTGGAGATGTGCCCGTCGAGCAACTTTCAGATCATCGGGTACCGGGACAATTTTCTGCCCTCCACCCGAAACCTGGAGCCGTATCCCTTGTCGCTCTATCTCGAGGCGGGGCTCAGGGTTACCGTCAACACCGACAACCCCGGCATCTCGCGCACCGACCCCACCCGTGAACTCCACCGTGCGGCCCGGCTCACGCCGAACGGCCTCAGCCGCTGGGACATCTGCCGGATTATCCGCAACGGCTACCGGTCGGCCTTTGCCGACAGCGGCATGCGACGACGCCTCCTTCACCAGGCCGAGAAGGTTCTGGTGGATGCGGTCCAGGCTGAATTGGCGCCGTGACGGCGATGGATTGCGCCGGCCGAACACCCGAAACCAAAGGAGTGAAGAAACCATGACGGAGCAGATCCTGTGCGTCGAACGCACTGCTCTCCCTCCCAACTGGACCGGCGAGACCGCGGTCGTTCCCATGGGGTTCGAAGATTTCCTGAGCGCGGTTCGGGGTGTCCGGCCCCACTGGCTGCCGCGCCCGGAGGCGGAACTGAACCCCGCCTACAAGCAGCTTATTCCCTACGTGGTGCTCCGGGCCGACAACAGCCGGAAAATCGCATGCTATCGCCGCCGGGGGTCGGAAACCCGGCTCCACGCCTTGTGGTCCTGCGGTATCGGCGGCCACATCAACCCCGTCGACGCAGCCGATACGGCATGTTCCTTCGGTGTCGCCATTACGCACGGGGTCAACCGCGAGCTTGACGAAGAACTGCCTCGACGCCCCGGAGATGCCGTGCCCCGATTCAAGGGCGTCATCAACGAGGAACGGACCGAGGTCGGCACGGTTCATCTGGGACTTGTCTACTCTTTGGCGGTTTCCAGCGCCGATCTTTGCCGGCCGGGCCGTGAACTCAACAACTTTTCCTGGATGTCCGCTCCCCAGGCTGCCCGCCTGAACCTCGAGCTCTGGTCCCGGCTGGCCATGGCGCTCCTGTATGGTGGGACGGCATTCGGCCGGTAGAGAACAAGCCGGCCCGAATGCACCATGGCTACATCACCTCTCCACCGTGGGGCTTGTAGAAGATGTGCTCGCCCACCTCTGTCGTTTTCAGGTATTCAGCGGACCAGTCGGGGTTGACTCTCTGTTCCTGATCGGCCGATATCGGTCCTGTTGCGAGAAGGATGATCGCAAGACAGGCCGCAATCCACATGTAGCGCATGGTCAAACCTCCTGACTTTTCAACTATATGAATTTTCGGCTTTTATGATGGTTGCAATGCCCCTGATAACCACTTGGCTTGTCGCTTAACCGGGTTCTAAAACTGTCCTGACGATTGGGTCCAGCGCCGTTAACACTCATTTGATCCTTTCTTCACGTTTTTTTGACACGCCTTCTGTCAGTTTAACCCCATCACTAATTTTCAGGCTCCGCCTGTTGGAGACAACAAATGGATAGGTAAAACTACCACAGGAAAGGAAATATAAATGAAAAAACAAACAGTTATGGTTTTGGGTGTGTCTATGGCGCTGTGCCTGCACCTGATGCTGGGAGTCGCCGTTGCCGACAAGGGCAAGGATTTGCCGGAAGCTGTCAAAAGCAGCATTGAAAAGGCGTTTCCCGGTGCTGAAATAACGGAAGTGGAAAAAGAAATACGGCAGGACGGGGTTGTCACGGAAGTTGAACTGATATCCACCGATGGCATTCATTATGAAGTGTATGTGTCTGAAGACGGGCAGATTCTGAAAGTCGAAGAAGATGGTGAACTGCCGTGGATCGGCGGCGAGCTGTCCATCGGTATGTTAGTCCGCGGAGAGCGGGAAATCTATAAAGACGTGGGCAGCGAATTTGAGCCGGCACCCTTTATCAGGTATGAAAACGGGCCCTTTGAAATCGAAGGATATGATGGGCTGGACGCTTCGTTTACGCTGTTTGGCTCCGGTTCTTATAAAATCGCTTTAACAGGATCTGTTGATTTCGAAGACGGTTATGATCCTGATGACAGCGACTATCTTGAAGGCATGGATGAACTGGATACCCTTTACAGTGTCGGGCTTAAATGTGAAACCAATTATGCCGGCTGGGAGGCAGAGCTGGAATTTGAACAGGATGTCAGTGGCGAACATGACGGCCAGAAAGTCGAGCTGGCGTTTGGGTATCCGTTTATGGCAGGCGATTTTGAATTCCGGCCGACGTTGAGTGCCACTTGGCTGAGTGAAAAGACAGTGGATTACTTTTACGGGGTTTCAGTAAAGGAGGCAAGGCCGGATCGTCCGGTCTATTCTCCTGGTGCAAGTTATGAAATCGGGGCAGAGGTCATGATCCTGCGGCCGCTGTTTGGAAATTTCACGGCGGTGGGAATTGTTGAAATCTCAACATTTGGAAAAGACATAACCGACAGTCCTCTGGTGGATGAGGACTATGAAATCGAAGGCGGTCTGGGCATTATGTATACGTTTTAACCCTATAGCATTCAAGTTCGCTTAAGTTCGGGCTTTGAAATCGGTCTCGCTATCGGTATCGAAAT
Organism: Desulfococcus sp.; assembly: GCF_050178255.1. Classification (NCBI taxonomy): domain Bacteria; kingdom Pseudomonadati; phylum Thermodesulfobacteriota; class Desulfobacteria; order Desulfobacterales; family Desulfococcaceae; genus Desulfococcus; species Desulfococcus sp. Next base: position 3,428 of record NZ_JBFXGG010000107.1, read on the forward strand.
CGCAATCGAACCCGATCCCGATTTTGCTAAAGAGAAAAAGTACAACCACTTGAATGAAGTAGATAATCAGATAAAAAAATATAAAGACACCATCGTTATGGCAAAAGGTTCTAATTGCATAGGATTAAATCAAATTCTGCTTTTGGGATGCCTGATTCTGCTTTCCGCATGCACGGTTGTCCCGGTCAAGGACCGCAAAGACATTCCCGCAAAACTGCCGGCGCAATTCTTTGCCAGTGATATGTCGGAATGGGAAATCAGCCTGACCTGGGAGCAGAGTTTTCCATCCGCGAGCCTGAAATCCGATGTTCGGGCGCTTCTTGAAGCAAATTTTGAGCTGGAAGCTGCCCGTGCCCGCGTGGAACAGGCTGCCGCCGCCTATGGCATTTCAAAATCAGCGCTCATGCCGTCTGTGGATGCAAATGCCGGTTTTGAACGTTCGCGGGAGGAAGCGGATGATGACCCCGATTCAACCGAAACGGACAGTACCATTTCCTTTGGCGCGGCATTGTACTGGGAGCCGGATATCTGGGGCCGCCTGCGTGCCAGGAAAGAAGCGGCATCGTTAATGCTCGAAGAAAAACAGGTGCTGGCGGACCAGGTGGCCCTGGAAATGCAATTCCTGCTGGTGGAGACCTGGATCACCTGGCATGCTTCGCGCAGGCTGGAAGATGTTTTAACGGCCCAGCAAACAACTAACATGCAGATACTGGAATTAACCGAACTGCGACTGGCCCAGGGCGACGGCAATTCTCTGGATGTGTTGCAGCAGAAGGGCCGCATGGCCAGCGTGGACCGGGAAATGCCCGGGGTGGTTTCGGAAAAACAAAGCGCAGCCAATGCTTATGCGGTGCTGATGGGGAGTTTCCCGGGTGAGGGCGTCCGTCCGGCGGATGATTGGCCTGTTTTAAAACCCCTGACCACAGTCTCTTCCCCCCGTCAGCTCATGGCAGAACGGCCGGATCTGCGGGCGGCTTTGCTGGCGCTTCAGGCCGCGGATCATGAACTGGCGGCCGCCATTGCCGACCGGTTGCCGAGGATATCCATAGAATTGGCATATACGGAAAGCGG
>NZ_JBFXGG010000107.1:4598-9640 GCF_050178255.1 Desulfococcus sp.
GTGCCGGCATGGGGATTTGTTGCACCAAGGGAAACTCTTGATATCTGTGCAGAGGTACAGGGAAAAGTTGTTCAGGTGCCGGATAGTGTTTTTGCCGGTGCCGGGGTGACGGAAAATGAATTGTTGTTTAAGATAGATGATCGCACCTATCAAAACACACTGGCAGAGGCCATTGCCGAAAAAAGCCAGGCGCAGCAGGCTTTGGAGATTGAAAAAGGGCGTCAGATCATTGCGGAAAAGGAATGGGAGTTTCTGGAAAATTCAAAATGGCAGGGCAGCAAAAATAAATCCCTGGCATTGCGCATACCCCAGCTCAGAGAAAGGGAAGCCGCCCTGCAAATTGCTGCTGCAAAAGAGGTCCGGGCGGCGCTGGATGTTGAGCGGACACAAATAACCGCGCCGTGCGATGGTGTGATTCTCAACGAGAACCTTGCTTTGGGGCGGTTTCTTGAAATCGGAGACGCGGGACTGCAAATTGCCTGCACCGACTGCTATCATATCACGGCATTCTTTTCTCCGGAATATGCCATTGATCCCGGAGCAAGCACGGTATCCGTAAATATCGGGTCAAACCGCCATGAAGGGGTTATCCGGTCGGTATTGCCGGAGATTGATCGAAAAACACGCCATAAACAGGTGCTGATTGAATTTTCGGGCAGCCAGGTTGTCTTGGGGGACTATGTCGAGCTGATGCTGCCCGGTCCTTGTTTTGGTGACGTGACTGTGATTCCTAAAAAAGCGCTGAGATCCGGCAATACGGTTTGGGTGTCAAGTGAGAATCGCACGCTGGAAATCCGGGCGGTAACGGTTTTGGGGCAGGACATGGAAAATGTGGTCGTTGGGGAAGGCCTTTTTAAAGACGATCAGGTTGTGCTTTCCCATATCGCCAGCCCGCTGGCCGGCATGAAGCTGACTGCTTTGCAACAGCAGCCTGAAAATAACTCCAATAGGCAAAAAAATGGAGAACCGGCCAGATGACATCTTTTCTTGAGTTTATGTTAAAACGGACGGCTTTTGCCAATGCCATGATGGGGGTGCTGATTTTCGGGGGGCTGTTTGGCGCCATGACGATCCGGCAGGAATTGTATCCGGCCCTGGAAGAACGGAAAGTGGAGCTGGCGATTGACCTGCCGGGGGCATCTCCGGAAGAAATTAACAAATCAATCCTGACGGTGGTTGAAAATGCCGTGCGCGGACTGGATGGAATCAAGCGTGTTGATTCAGAAGCAAGCGAGAACACCGGTCAGGTGACCATGACCCTTCTGGATAACGCCGATCCGCAGCAGACGCTTAATGATATCAAGAGTGCCGTGGACCGGATTGAAACGTTTCCCCAAGATGCCGAAAAACCGGTTATTACCATCCCGTCTCGAGTTGAAAAAGCGCTTTCCATTGTCGTTTATGGCGATCAGCCCCTCATATGGCTCCGCAAAACCGCGGAAATTCTGCGCGATGATTTGCGCACCAGTGTGGGGCTCCGGAAAGTGGAACTGGCCTTTCCCCGCGACCAGGAAGTTTCAATTGAAATCCCGGAGAAAATACTGCGTCAATACGGATTCACATTGGAGGAACTTGCCGATAAAATACGGCAGAGTACACCGGACTTACCCGGCGGTACGCTTTATACAGAAGAATCGGATATCGTGTTGCGAACATCCGGGCGCCGGGAATGGGCGGATGCGTTTCGCGATGTGGTGGTGGCGGAGACGCCGGCCGGTATTCCGCTGCGCCTGTCCGATATCGCGGTCTTAAACGACGGTTTTGGGGAATCAGCCATTGAATGCTGGTTTAACGGCCTGCCTGCCATCCTGATCGATGTGTTTGCAGTGGGCAGTGAAACCCCCATATCGGTTGAAGCCGCGGTCCGGGGGTATCTGGATTCTGTTGCAGAAAAGAAGTTTTCAGGCGTTGAAATAGTCATCTTTGAAAATCAGGCAGCCGCCTATCGCAGCCGAATGGCATTGCTCGTGGAAAATGCCGTTATCGGACTGGTATTGGTTCTGATAACTCTGGGCCTGTTTCTCACGCCGCATCTGGCGTTCTGGGTCATGGTCGGAATTCCCACGTCGCTGCTTGGCGGCCTGCTGTTCCTGCCGCTGTTCGGCGGATCACTGAACATGATTTCATTGTTTGCACTTATCGTGACCATCGGCGTGGTTGTGGATGACGCGATTATGATCGGTGAAGCCATTTATGTGCAACGGACCAAAGGACTGGGGCCCCTGGCCGCTGCGGTTCAGGGATTAAAAGAGATGGGCGGGCCGGTGCTGCTGGCCACCACGACAACGATCATTGCATTTACACCCATGTTTTTTGTGCCCGGCGAAATGGGGGGGGTTTTCTGGCAAATTCCGGCAGTGGTGATTGCCGTGCTTCTGGTTTCCCTCTTTGAATCTCTTTTTATTCTGGGCGCCCATATTGCGGCAGAACACCCGGATCGCCCGTGGCTGAAAGTGCTGGCCCGGCCCCAGCAGAAGGTGAATGAAACATTGACGTCGTTTATTCACCACCGCTTTCGGCCGTTTATTCAGGCAGGGTTACGGCGGCCATTGACTTTGCTTGTTACGGCGGTTTCTTTTCTGTTTATCACTGTGGGCGCAATGACAGGCGGCCTGCTGAACTTTGCGTTCACGCCCACTATCGATTCAGACACGGTGATTGCCCAGGCGGCACTTCCGTACGGGGCTCCCAGGCAAAAGTCCATTGCCGTTGCCCAAAAACTGGTCGATTCGGCCAACACGGTGCTTGGGGAACACAACATGTCCTCGCCGGGTATTTTTTCTCTGATCGGGACGCGGCTGGAGGAAGGAGAGGTTGAAGTGGAGACCCTGGCCGGGTCCCATTATATCTCGGTGCTCATGGCCCTTCCGCCGGAAGCGGAACGCACGCTTTCGGGACGGGAATTTGCCGCGGCATGGCAGAAAACGTTTGGATCGCCCGGAGAACTGGAAGCGCTGAATTTTACAGGAGAGACCACCGTTGCCGGCGGCGAGCCGATTATGCTGGAGGTGTTCCATCCGGACCCGGATGTTGCGCAAGCCGCCGCGCTCTCCCTAGGTGAGCGGATGCGCCTGCTGGCCGGACTGACATCCGTGGATGACGGTGTTCGTACCGGAAAACCGGAACTGACGATTCAATTAAAAGACAGCGGCCTGCACATGGGCCTGACCGCCGAGGAAGTGGCAAAACAGGTCCGGCACCGGTATCATGGGGCTGAAGCATTCCGGTTTGTGCGGGACGGGAATGAAATTAAGGTGATGGTCCGTTTGAGTGAGGAAGGACGCAGCCGGGAAAGCGCGCTGGCGGATGTGCAGTTGAAAAGCCCGGCAGGCGCACTGATTCCGCTTACAGAAGTGGCAGATATCACCCAGACCCGATCGTTTACCAGCCTGGCCCGGCGTGACGGAAAGCGGATTTATCCGGTCACCGCAGACATTGCGTTCGGCATTGATGACGATGACGTGGAAGACGCTCTGGAAGACGCCATTGTGCCGCTGGTGCTGGCTGATTTTTCCGGCGTGTCGGTTCATTTTGGCGGCGAGGAAGAGGAAAATGATGAAGCGCTGGCATCTTTAGGGTATGGATTTTTGATTATTTTAGGAGTGATGTATCTGCTGCTGGTGTTTCATTATAATTCCTATCTGCAACCGGTGCTTATATTGGCGACGATTCCGTTCGGCCTGATCGGTGCGGTCTGGGGGCATATCCTGATGGGCTGTGATCTTTCCATTGTATCCGTGATTGGGATTCTTGCCATGGCCGGGGTAGTGGTGAATGATTCCCTGGTTCTGGTGACCACCTGTAACCAATATCAAAAAAACGGCATGCCCCTGCATCAGGCGATTGTGGATGCCGCATGCAACCGGTTCCGTCCGATTCTGCTGACGTCGCTGACCACGTTTTTCGGCCTGGTGCCCCTGCTGCTGGAGACGTCGGAACAGGCCCAGTTCCTGATTCCGGCAGCCGTTTCCATCAGTTTCGGGCTTGTGTTCGGGACAGTGATTACGCTGGTGCTGCTGCCGGGACTGCTACAAGTCTTTTTGAAAAACTAATACAGGCTGATTTTTCCGGCAAGCCTTATTTTTCAATGTAACTTTCCAGTGCATTCATATTGATATCAGTTTCTGGTTCATTACTGATAATTACAGAGTTTCCCAATAATTATAACGGATTAAACTGGTTGTTTGTTGTTGCGTAGGATGTTGATGCATCAGAATACATTCAGGAAGAAAATATCAGGTCCACCCGGGTCCCTTTTCCCGGGGTGCCGGAAATGGTGAACTGCCAGTTCATGCGTTCACACAGGCGTTCGACAATGGTAAGCCCGATTCCGGATTTTTTGCCGGTATCATCCATTCCCGGGCCGCTGTCCGAGACGCTGATCCGGTCGGGCGAGACGATAATTTCGACGCTGCCTTCCATGGTGTAAGCAAAGGCATTGCGCACGAGGTTTCCCAGGGAAATGGTTACAAGCGACTCCGGGGCCTTGATGGAAAAAGCATCCGGTGCCAGAATATTCACTTCCACGGGTTTTGATTCCAGCAGGTAACGGTAGGTTTCCACAACATGTTCCGCAACCCGTTTCAGGTCGCTGGCCTCATCACTGTCCGTGCCGTGCCCCTGTCTGGCCAGCATCAGGAATGTGTTGATGAGCATTTCAATATCTGTGACGGACCGTTCAATACGTGCCAGGGGCTGCACAATCCCGGAGTCCGATTCCTTTGTTCTTCGGCGCAGAATCTCAACCGCGGTTTTGATGACGCTGACCGGCGTGCGAAGTTCGTGACTGGCATGAGAGGTAAACTCCCGTTCACGGCGGGTAAAATCTGAAATCCGTTTTAACAGCTGGTTGATTTTTTCCGACAGCATACCGATCTCATCCGGCGAGTTGAAGGCGCTCAGCTCGCTGGCCGGTTCATCCGGAGAGATGGACTGAACCGCTTCCGCCAACTCGGAAAGGGGATTGAGAATACGATTTGACAGGGACCGGGTCAGAAGCCAGCCTAAAATAAATATACCGGCTCCGATTCCGATTAATGCTA
>NZ_JBFXGG010000108.1:0-1194 GCF_050178255.1 Desulfococcus sp.
CTTCAGTCTTCAGTCTTCAGTCTTTCGAGGAACGCTCGTTCAGGGCGCAGGTGCCGATGGGGATGCGGGTGACGGCTGCCGCGCCGTCGTCGAAGCAGACGGCCACGTCCCGTCCCGGAGCACGCGGCCGCTCGTGGATCGTCCCCTGGTAGATCAGTTGCCCCGCTTCCACGCGATAGGTGTAGGCGTGGGGATGGGTATCGAGGTCGCAGAACCGGTAGGGCACCACAGGGTCCCGGGGGAGCGGATGGGGGAGATTGACGTTCCAGAAGGTTCCGGCCTCGAGACGGCCCGATATCAACATGCGAAGGATGGGCGCCGCATGGGCGGCGGTAACGGTCCAATCCACGGCATGGCCCTTGGCGATGTACTGGGACACGGCGATGGAACGGCACCCCAGGATGGCGGCCTCCCGGGCCGCGGCCACGGTTCCGGAGTTGTAGACGTCCGAACCCAGATTGGCGCCGGCGTTGATCCCGGAGATCAGCCAACCGGCATCGGGGACCAGGTGCTTCAAGGCCACCCGGGCGCAGTCCGCCGGCGAGGCATCCACCCAGTACCGATTCTCGCCCGTCTGCCGAAACGGTATCGGCGATCGGGCCGTCACCCGGTGGGCCGCCCCGGACTGCTCGATCCTGGGGGCCACCACGACGGGCACGGCGATTTCCGAAATGATCGCCACCAGGGCGGCAAGGCCCGGCGCGTCGATGCCGTCGTCATTGGTCAGCACCACCTTCATCATTGACACCCTCCCGGTATATGCATCAGGTCAAATCTTTTCTCAATGTTTCATGAGACCAGAAAAGATCGAAAAAATCAAGGTGCCTTTGCGTGATGGAAAAGGCTGAAGGCTGAAGACTGAAGGGGTATACATGCGCCGTTCGTCACAGGAGCACCCTATTGGAGGCTGAAGGCTGAAGACCGAAGGGGCATAAACTCTCCGTTCGCCACAAGGGCACCCCTTCAGTCTTCAGTCTTCAGTCTTCAGTCTTCGGTCTTCAGTCTTCGGTCTCTCCCACTACAACTGCCGAAAGTTCTTTTCGTTAATTTAAGTTGCATATCGTTGTTTCAAATCCATACATTCCGATTTTATTGAGCTCTTGACAATTTCAGACATCTTTTATAGAGATGCACGGATCAGGAGGATTCGGTTTCCCGACCAGCCGTCGTCCTGAACGGCAACGGTTTCATGAG
>NZ_JBFXGG010000108.1:1294-9571 GCF_050178255.1 Desulfococcus sp.
AAGTCATTTATCGTTTTGATTTGTCTGACATTGGCTATTGGATTTCTATCGACGCCCTCTCAGGCCGAAGAAAGCCTTTTAATGATGGCGACCACGACCAGCACCGACAATACGGGACTGCTGGACTACCTCGCCCCGAAATTCAAGGCCGATACCGGCATCGAACTGAAGTGGACGGCCACGGGCACCGGCAAGGCCCTCAAACTGGGGGAAAACTGCGATGTCGACGTCCTTCTCGTCCATGCGCCTGCGGCCGAGAAAAAGTTTGTGGCCGACGGATTCGGGAGCGATCGCAAGGAGATCATGTACAACGATTTCGTCGTCATCGGTCCGGCGGAAGACCCGGCCGGGATAAAGGGCCAATCCATCAAGGAGGCTTTCGGCCGGATTCAGGCGAAGCAGGCCGTCTTTGCCAGCCGGGGCGACAATTCCGGAACGCACAAAAAGGAGCTGGCCCTGTGGAAAGCCGCGGAAATGCAGGTTCCGGAAAAAGAAAAATGGTATGTCCAGACCGGCCAGGGGATGCTTTCCACCATCAATATCGCCGCGGAGCAGAAGGGATATACCATGACGGACCGGGGAACCTACATCAAATACGAAGACACCCTGAAAGGGAATCCGCCCCTCAAGATTCTGGTGGAGGGGGATGCCGTGCTGCTGAACCAGTACAGCGTCATCGCCGTCGACAAAAAGCACTGTCCCCAGGTCAAATACGACACGGCCAAGCGATTTATCGACTGGATCGCAGGTCCGGCGGCACAGCACCTGATCAAGGAATTCAAACTGCTCGGGAAGCCGCTGTTTACGCCGAATGCAGAAATGTAGCGAAAGCTCTCGGCAAAATGCCATGACCGCAGCGGCTGCATGTACGGCGGGATCTCCCGACAGGGCTTCCCGCTGCAGCCGGGCGGTTTTTTCAATTCCGAATTGCACATGAATTTTCTATTAGAAGGCTTTTTTCAGGCGTTCCGTCTACTCCTGAACGGAAACGCGGAAACCTATTCCGCGATATGGGCCACGGTGAGGGTCTCGACCTATTCCATGCTGGTCAGCCTCTGGGTGGGCGTGCCCCTCGGCTTCTGTCTCGGTTATTTCGAGTTCCAGTGGAAAAAGTCCGTCCGGACCGTCGTCGACACCCTGATGTCCCTTCCCACGGTCTTCATCGGCCTGCTCGTCTATGCCTTCCTGACCCATCGCGGCCCTATGGGGAATCTATCCCTCCTGTTCACCCTGCCGGGCATCGCCGTGGGTCAGACCATCCTGGCCTTGCCCGTCGTCATCGGTCTCACCGCGACGGCCGTCGAAAGCATGGATCGGAAACTTCGCATCGCCGTCATGTCCATGGGCGCCAACCGACGTCAGCTCTTCTGCAGCAGCTTGTGGGAGGCCCGGCACGGCATCCTGGCCGCCATGATCGCGGCATATGGACGGGTGATGACGGAGGTGGGGATCTCGATGATGGTCGGCGGCAACATCAAGTGGCATACCCGCACCATCACCACCGCCATCGCCCTCGAAACCAACAAAGGCCAGTTCGGCATGGGCGTGGCCCTCGGCCTGGTGCTTCTGACCATCGCCCTGGGTTTTAACGTGTCGCTCTCTTTTCTGCGCCGAAGGACCTGACCGTTGGCAGCTCCCATCTTCGACATCACCGCCCTGCGACACGCATATGCCGGCAAGACGGTTCTGGAAATCCCGCAACTCTCCATTCAGCCGGGTGCCGTGGTCGGCCTCATCGGTCCCAACGGCAGCGGCAAAAGCACCCTGCTGAAGCTTCTGGGACTCATCCAAAAACCGACAGAGGGGGAGATCCGTTTTTGCGGTCGGGTTGTTGAACCCTTTTCACCTGAAGCCCGGTTTTCGATTACCCTTGTCCCCCAGGAGCCGTTTCTGATGCGGCGGAGCGTATTCGACAATGTCGCCTACGGTCTCAGATTGCGGGGTGACGCCAAAAACCTGGCCGAGCGGGTCCACGAGGCGCTTTCCCTCGTGGGGCTCCGCGGGGAGGACTTTGTCCGAAGGCCCTGGTACGCCCTTTCCGGCGGCGAGACGCAGCGGGTGGCCCTGGCCGCACGGCTGGCCCTCAGGCCCAGGGTGCTTCTGCTGGATGAGCCCACGGCCAGCGTCGATTCCGCCAGCGCCCAGCGGATCAAGGAGGCGTCGGTTCAGGCCTGCCGGGAGCTGGGCACCACCCTCGTCGCCGCCAGTCACGATTGGCAGTGGCTCCTGGAGATCTGCGACCACATGGTGCACCTGTTCAAAGGCAGAATTTCCGGTTCGGGGCGTGAGACCCTCCTCTTCGGACCCTGGCAATCGCTGGGGAGCGGCAAATGGGGTAAAATCCTGCCGGACGACCGGCGGGTGCCGGTGCCCGAACCGCCGTCCCCCGAAGCCGTGGCCGTCATCGAAGCGATGCCGTTGGATGAAGCGGACCCGGGCCCCGGGGATGCGGACATCGCCCTTGCAGGCATTGTTTCACGACTCAGTCTGGAGAAAAAAACAGGCGAGGTGGTCGCTACCGTTCTTGTCGGGGATCTCCCCTTCACGGTGAGGATAACACCCGGCAGGTACGACACCGGAGCGATATTTCCCGGGAACACCCTTCACATCCAATACCGCATCGACCAGATCCGATGGCTCTGACACGCCGCCCCGGCCCGGGTGAACGACACACGATTTTTCTCGCGCAAAGAAGACTATAGGCTGAAGACTGAAGGCTGAAGGGGTATAAATGCCCCGTTCGTCACGGAGGAACCCCATTGGAGGCGAAGGCTGAAGACCGAAAGGGCATAAATGCTCCGTCTGGCACAAAGGCACCCCTTCAGCCTTCAGTCTTCAGCCTTCAGCCTCTTTTTCCCGGCCTACTTCAGGCTGCGCCTTTTTTCCTCCATCATGAGTTCGAGCAGCTTCAGTTTTTCCATGGCTTCCTGTAATTCCTGGTTTTCTGCAACCATCTTCGTATTCGCCTTTTTCAATCTGTTGTTGTTCCGCGTCAGCTGCTCCACCTGGTGGGCCAGGCGCATCCGATTCCTGTCGGCGTCATCCATAGCCGCCACGAGGCCCTTCAGATACAGCATTTCAGCATCATTCCAGGCCTCCGGATCGAGGGTGAGACATTTTTCAAACATCATCAGGGAACGGCGATAGTTCGGGGCTGGATTTTTGTAGTGCGCATGGAGAACGGCGAGCTGACGGTAGGCGTCGGCATTCTTCGGATTTTGAGGGTCATGGGCTATCGACTTCTCGAGGCGCACCACCGCTTTGGTGATGTCTTCCTTTCCCTGGACATCAAAACAGCTTGAACGACAGACGAACGTCTTCATGCATGCAGTCGTCATCAATGCCATGGAAAGGCATGCGAGCAGCCGAAACAGATTGCGTCCACGAAAATTTCCGGAACAGATCATGAATTTACTTCCTCTTTTCTCGATACAGGGTGTGAAACGGTCGGACAACGGTGTTGTATCGGGGCGTTGGGCCTGAATTCGCCAAGGGGAATCCCCCTTCCCTTCAGTCTTCAGTCTTCAGCCTTCAGCCTTCAGCCTACTTGACCACCTTGAGGGCCGTATTCTCGGCGCCGCGGTCCTCCGAATGTTTTTCTCTTCGGTCCGTCACAAAAACACTTCCTGGGAGCGACTTGGCATAAGCTTTCAATTCCGAGGCGATCTCACCGATTTCAATGTGCGTGATCCGCTGTTCCTGATGATGCGTTACGACCGCTATCGAAATGGTCATTATGGGAAACGTCATCCGGCGGCCCTGTCGGTTTTTCGAGACGATGCATCCGCGTTCCCTATCGGATTCGTTGTAGAAATTGACGATGGTTTCATCGAACCGCTTTATGATCGCTCTGCAGATCGTCTCGTAACGATTCGTATGGGTAATGACGGCAAAATCGTCCCCGCCGATATGACCGACGAAGTCGTCCGTTGATCCCTGCTCGGCGACCGCGGATTTAATGATTTCGGCCGTCGCCCGTATGACGTCGTTTCCCTTGGCATAACCATATCGGTCGTTGTAGGATTTGAAATTATCCAGATCCAGCATGCAGAAGGCCGTATGATGACTCGATTCAAGGCGTTGGGCCAGGATGTTTTCAATGGCCAGTCCGCCGGGCATCCGTGTCAGCGGACTTGAATCGAGGGATATTCTTTCGAGCAGTGATAAGCGTGACGCCATCACGCGCAAAGATGCGGCAAGATCCGCCAGTTCATCCTTCGTATTGACCTGCAGACGACAATCATAATTGCCTTGGGAGATGATCTCGGTGGCGCGCTTCAGCTCGGCAATGGCTCTGGATATGCTTCGGGTAATACCGGATACCGAAGCCAACCCGATAATGATCATCAACGTGGACAGCAGCGCCGTAAATCGAAAAGATCGGATGCCGATGCTGTTGGCTTTCTCCATCTTCAGGTATTGGCTCCGCTTGCCGACCCGGTGCATATACTGGAGAAGCGCCGTCATCCGGTCAAATGTATCGCTGACCGCTTTGTCGAATTCCCCCGCGTCCAATCCGGCGGGCGTATTGGCAAGATCGTCGGATGTCGTAAACAGCGCGTTGAAATCGCGATGTAAAGACAACAGCTTATCGATGTTGATCTCTTCCTGGTGGGGAAGCGCCCGCACCTTGTCGACAAGTTCGTTGAACTCCCGGTCGCGCTGCCGAAAAAGATCGAGCATTTCCGGGTTGTCCAGAATCCGGTAGCGGCGACCGTAGGATTCCTGGGCCAGGACGGCTTCCCCCATTTTTTCGACCGCCTGTATGAGAACCGTATCCTCGTTGAGGATGCTCCTGTTGATGGTATTCAATTCATCGAGGCTTCGATAGGAAAAAATCGTGATGACGAAAATGAGCAGGATGATCGGCAGATATCCGAGGATCATCTTATGTTCGATGCGAAGTCTCATGCATACCCCCCGGGGGATTTCAGAACATCGTTTTTTGGATTTTCCCGAACCAGGCGTTGGACTGGAGGCGATGGGGGGCCCCCACGCGAAACGGAGCGCTGATGCGCCTTCAGACGCTTTCCGGTCGGCACGCGATCGTCAAACCTTGAAATCTTAATTGCTTATAATTAAACTTATAGATCTGAGCCTCTCCTTATATCAGAGAATGGGCGGCAGATACAGGAAAAAATCAGATCGCATATCCAAGCACCGGAACAGCGTCGGCACGAATGCATCGTCAGGGAACGGCGGGGCCCACAAAAAGCCTGCGGCCGTCGGTCGTAAGCGTCAGGGCGCCCGCCGTGTCGGTGCGCAGGATCCTGGCGCCCATGTCGCGGTACCGGGTCAGAACCTCGGGGTGGGGGCACCCGAATCGGTTGCCCCGGCCTGCGGAAATCAGGACATATTGCGGCCGGACCCAGGCCAGGAAATCCGGGGAGCTCGAGGTCCGGGACCCGTGGTGGGGCGCCACCAGGACCCGATGTTGAAGCCGGCTCCCCCATGCCGCCGTCACGACCTTCTCCGCCGGCCGCTCGATGTCTCCGGGGAAAAGGATGCCGATGTCGCCCAGGCGGATGCCGATCACCATGGACCGGTTGTTGGATTTCCGACGCCAGTCCCGGCGACTCATGCGGCTCGGGTCCGTCCTTGCGACATCGTGGGGCGGATAAAAAATCTCGAGAGCGACGCCGTTGATGTCGGTTTTGCGCGCCAGGCTCTCGAAGGCAGGCGTCGGAACACATTTTTGACGGGCTGCCGCCATAAGCGCCCTGACATTGTCGGCCTCGGCGTAACCTTCCATGCCGGTGGTCCAGAGGGATTTCACCCGAAACTGTTCGACGATGGGGATCAGGCCATTGAGGTGGTCGCTGTCCGGGTGGCTCAACACCACTGCGTCCAGGGTCAGGATCCGGCGGCGCCGAAGCAGGGGCGCCACCACCCGCGACCCGACGTCGAAGACGCGCGGGTCGTAGTAGCCGCCGCCGTCGATGAGCATGCGATATCCCCTGGGAAATTCCACCAGGGCGGCGCTCCCCTGCCCCACATCAATAACGGTGACCCGAAGGTCGTCCCGGAAAAAGCGGTCGTGGGTCCAGTAGAGCCCGTCCGCGAGGACGGCAACGGCAACCGCCCCCCATAACCAGCGCATCCGGCGTCGCCGCCCTGCGGTCTTCCCGCCCTGTCTGGCCGACACTTCCGCCAGCAGGAGACCGCCGACGACATAGTATAGTCCGACCTCGAAAGCGGTCGGCACGATGGTGACAAAGGCGCCGAAGGGCAGCTCCGAAAAGAGGGGCAGCATCATCAGGGCCAGGTCCAGAAGCCGGCCGCAGATGTCGAACCCGATCCCGGCGAGATCGGGCGCCACCGGAAAAACGAACACCGCCAGGAGGCCCAAGGGCAGCACCAGGCCCCCCACCCAGGGAATGAAGAAAAGATTGGCGATGATGCCGATGAAGGAGATCCGGTTGAAATGGATCATGCAAAGGGGAAGGGTGCCGAGAGTCGCCAGGAGGGAGACCGCCGTGAGACCCCCGGCTTTTTCCCCCAGGGATCTGAGCCGTCCCCTATCGGCCGGGGGGCGGCGGGCGAACGCGGACATGCCCGCGACAATGGCGATGACCGCCGCGAAGGAGAGCTGAAACGAGATGGCGAAAAGCGCCGGCGGAAAGGCGGCGAGTATGACGAGTACGGCCAGGGCGATGCCGTTGCCGACGTCCGATTCCCGCCCGAACCAGAGGGAGAGGCAGACCGCCGCGGCCATGCAGACCGCACGCTGGGTGGCGGGGGACCATTGGGCCAGGTGGGCGTAGACGAAGACGGGAAAAAGTGCGGCCAGGGCCGCGGCCTTGCGAAGCCATCCTCGCCAAAGCAGCGGCGGGACAAAGGCCAGAAGCCATCGAAACCCGGCATAGGCAAAGGCCGTGACGATACCGACATGGAGCCCTGAAATGGCCAGCAGATGACCGATTCCCGCCCGGTTGAAGCGGTTGCGAAGGTCCGGATCGATCTGCCCCTTTTCACCGATCAGGAGGGCCGCCATGACGGCGCCGGCGTCGGCGGACCGGCTTTGGCGGATCCGTGCATGGATCCGCTCCCGAAGCCCCGCAGGCGGACGGGATGCCGCCGCCCGGTCAACGGACGGAAGGCTGCCGGTCAGGACCCTGAGGCTTCCCTTTCGGATGTAGGCGGTGCAGTGAATTTCCCGGAAGGCCATGAACCGTGCATAATCGAACCCGCCGGGGTTTTTCAGGCTCCGGATCCGTCGAACCCGGCCTGAAAATCGGATCTCGTCCCCCTGCCGGAGAGGCGGGATTCCCTCCCGGGCGGCAGTGACGCGAAGGTTTCCCGTGACCGGTCCGACATCCGGTCCCAGGCTGACGGAGGCCATGACAAAGGAGACGCGGCGCTCGTCGGTTTCGGGCGGCGTCAGGATCCGGCCGTGAATGCGCGGATAATACCGCTCCGCATAATGCACGAGATGGTCCGCCGTGAACCGGGGGGCGGACCAGGGTTGGATCGAGAGATAGCCCAGCAGAAAAAAGAGAATGAGGGGCGAAAACAGGGCGGGAGACCGGCGGAGGACATCCCGGACGAGCCGGAACAGGCAGACCCCCGCGGCGATCCATGCCGGCAGGGCCGGACCGGGCAGAAAATCCCCCAGAAAGATGCCGGCCGCCAGGGCGGCGGCAAGGAGCCGGGCCGGCCTGGCCAGGGGGTTCCCGCTCACCCGGACGGCAGGGGCTTACACCCGCCAAACAGCCGCCCCGAGGGCGGCCATCTTCTTTTCGATGGCATCGTAGCCGCGGTCCAGATGGTAGACGCGGTTGATCTCCGTCTTGCCGCGGGCCACCAGACCGGCAAGGATCAGGGAAGCGCTGGCCCGGAGGTCGGTTGCCATCACCGGTGCTCCCGACAGGCGCGGCACGCCCTTGACCATGGCCGCGTTGCCCGACACCGTGATGTCCGCCCCCAGCCGCCGCAGTTCGCTGACATGGATGTAGCGGTTCTCGAAGATGGTTTCCGTGATGAGACTGAGCCCTCTGGCCACCGACATGAGCACCATGAACTGGGCCTGCATGTCCGTCGGAAACCCGGGATAGGGCAAGGTCTTGATGTCGACGCTGGCAATCTCGTCGCCACCCCGGACCCGGACGGTGTCCTTTTCCACCGTCACCTCGGCGCCGGTGAGCCGGAGTTTGTCGATGACGGCCTGGAGGTGATCCGGCTCGCACCGGCGGAGGGTCACGTCCCCCCGGGTCAGGGCCGCCGCCGCCATGAAGGTCCCGGCCTCGATGCGATCGGGGATGATGGTGACCTCGGCGG
>NZ_JBFXGG010000109.1:0-9569 GCF_050178255.1 Desulfococcus sp.
TCCACTTCGGCCGTGAGCCAGCTGAAGAAGGGGAAGACCTCGTCAAAGGGGGCCAATCCCTCGCTGTCCGTCGGAAACGACTGGTAGAGGGTGCCGTCGCGCCAGCGGATGTTGACCGGGATCTCGGGAATGCCCCGTTCCCCTGCATCCCACATGCCGTCCTGGTCGGCATCGTCGAACACGCCGGTCCAGAGCTTGGCGAACCAGTCGAAGGTCGGCACGTTGCCCAGGTTGCATGAGCCGCTGGGTGTGGCGCACGAACCGTTGGGATTGACCGTCACGCCGAGAAAGTTGAAGATCAGGTCCATGTTGTCGTCGAAGACGGCCAGTTGGTAGTCGCCCGGCGGCACGTTGGGGATGGAAAAGGCGCCGTCGCTGGTCCGTTTCACGTAGATGGCCGGTCCGAGACCCCCATTGGCGTTGAGGCCCACCCAGGGCGTGGTGTGCGGGGGTATGGCGCCGTCGTAAAAAGCCGTATCCGGGGGTCGGGACAGGTGGTTGTTGACCACCGTGCCTTCAATGGTGGCTGCCGTGCCGCCGGTGGGCGGCGGAATGCTGTTGAACTCCTTGGTGAAACCGATGAAGGCATGCCAGCCCGGCGGGCCGAACTCGGCGAAGAAGATCGGTTCGTTGGCCTTGACCCAGGCGTCGATCACCTTCTTGCCCTCGATGGTGGAGGTCTGCTGCCAGCCCTGGCCCGCGGGCGGTATGGCGATGACCCCATACTTGCCGGGGGCCATGTTCTGGAAAACGACCTCGCCGTCGGGGCCGGTGACCAGAAAACCTTTGCCGATACTGCTTACCGAACCGTCCGGATTATAGGTGGTTCCGATCGGGTTTCCGAAGGCGTCGTGTATGGCCTCGCCTGCCGAAATCCCGTACCGGCCGCCGGCGTCCTCCAGTTTGACCGTGAAGCCGCTCATGTTGGTCTGGCCGGGACCCGTTCCCGGGGTTTCCTCCGGCAAGTCGGGCGCGTTGTTGATGGGGTTGTTGTCGTGAAAGACAAAGACCGAGATCTGGGCCGTGGGGATGGGGTTGGGCTGAACATAGACCGTCACGCCCCCATTGCCTGTGAGCTGTCCACCGCCGATGCTGTAGCCGGAATTCGGCAGCACCGATACATAGTAGCGCTTGGAGTTTTCAAGAGCGGGCAATGAATCCGATGAACTTCCCTTGGCGACCACCGGCATGTAGCTCTTGTGGAACTTTGTTCCCCAGTTGGTTGTTGAATTGCCGGGGTTCACGGGGTGGGTGACGTCTTCCTCCACCAGCCAGCGGTAGCCGACGTCGATGGGATCACCGGTCTTTCCGTCCACCACGTTCAGCGTGAATGCCCCAGCCTCCAGGGCCGTCATCGTCCCTGCAAACACTGCGAGGACAAGGACGATCCATTGGTTTATGAATCTGGATAGTGTCATCTTCACCATGCTCCCTCCTTTGCTGATAGGGACCGTCTGTTGTTGGATCACGATGGAAAATCCGGTGAGAATCCCGCGATCGAGGTTCGGTGGTCGGTTTCTCCAGTGTATCCGTCTGGTTTGACGGTCTGTGAATGGGGTTTAAAGAGTAGTTTTACAGCTTAGAGGATAGGGAGACGGCTTTGGAATGTAAATCAGGGATCCCCTGAGCTTTGGGGTGAATTACCCTGATTTTGGTGAAGGGGTTCACGAAACCGAAAGGCGGCGATCGAACGCCGGCGTCGCGGCTGGAATCTTTTGTACTCAACTTTCGACGTTCATAGGCACCGCCCGGTCACCATCATGGAAGTTAAAAGCTGAACTCAACTTTCGACGTTTATAGGCCGTATCTATCCGGTCACCATCATGAAAGTCGAAAGTTGTCGCTGAGTTTTATATCGACAGGTTATTTCTTCTCTGCTCCGGCCGTCTGTCTTCCGATGAGGGCCTGAAAGCTTTTCATGGAGTGGTTCCGCAGGATTTTGCCGTTGACGAACACCGTAGGCGTTCCGCTGATGCCCAGACGGGCAACCGCCGAGGCGTCCCGGTTCAGGGCCGCCGTCACCTCGGGATGGCTCATCTCCCGCTTCAGACGGGCCGTATCCAGTTTCAGGTCTTGGGCGATCTCGTCGATCTTCTGGGGGCTGAGTCGGTCGTGATTGTCGAAAAGGGCGTCGTGGAACTCCCAGAACCGGCCCTGCCTGCCGGCGGCCAATGCGGCGGCGGCCGCCGCCCTGGAATGGCGATGGCTGCGGAGGGGGTAGTTCATGAAGACGACCTTGACCTGTTCAGGATACTCGACGGTCAATTGATCGAGGACCGTCGCCAATTCGGCGCAGGAGGGGCACTCGAAGTCGCTGAAGACGACGATTTCAAAGGGGGCGTCCATCGGGCCTTTTACCGGCAGGCCGCTGGTGTCGATCTCCTGGATCATGTCGAGGGTGATGATCCTGAGGGTCTTCTCTCGGGAATTGCCCACCAGCAGCACGTCGTCCCGGGGCGTGGCCTTGATGATATCGGTGCCTTCCCCCAGCTGGACGCTGCCCTCGAGACGGCCGTCCGGGGAATAGATCAACAGGCTCCCGGCCTCGGTGAGCGCGAATACCCGCCGGCCATTGAGAGCGACGGCGATATCCACCGGTCGGAGCGCCATCTGGAGAGTCTTAACAACATTCAATCTGATCTCGGTGGTGTTCTCACAGAGCACGGGGTTTGGCGGGAGCATCGCCAACAGCATCAGGATCAGGATTGTTTTTCGCATGTCGGAAACCTTTCTATCATCAGGGTGAAAACAGGATGACATCTTTATTTTCAGTATCCCTCGAGGGTGAAATCGGAGAAAAGCATGGGCCAGGTGGATATCATCACGAAGACGAGGCACCCGATCATGGCGATGAGGGAGAGTCTCCGCTGAAGCGACGGCAGACGCTTTCCCAATGATTCCGGGCCTCTCACCCGTTCGAGGAGCCCCACACCCATGCCCGCGATGCCTGCCGTGAGGAGGGCGGCGTAGAGGGGATAGCCGATGTAGCGGTATTCCTTCTGGAGCAGACAGAAGGGGCAGTGGTGGGTGGGCAGTTCGTAGAAGTAGAGGGAGATGAAGGAGATGATCGAGACCAGGGAAACGAAAAAGAAGATGCCGCTGAAGCAGGAGAAGAGCCCCGCCGATCTTCCGGTGATACGGAAATGAATGCCGGAGCGGAGGGTCAGAGCCGCGCTCAGATAGAAGAGTACTTTGGCGGGAATGGATGGGAGTGCGGCCATCTTTCCGGAAATGCCGGCGGCCTCGGCGTTGAAAAGGATGCCGCAGCACGAGGTGATGATGTCGGCCTTCAGGTTCAGAAAATATTGCGTTACGAGATAGGCGTCGAAAACACAGAAGGCGGTGACGACGAAAAGGAACCGGTATTTGGTCTTGATCAGCGGATAGTCGGGGCATTGGTTGTCGGCGTGGTTCAGAATCAACCACAATCCCGAGAGCACGGCCCCCGCGAGTTTCACGACAAGGGCCGGGTATCCGTACCGGTTGACGTTGAGGGATCCGGCGGCGCACATGGCCCCCGTAAAGAGCGGGTGAATCCGGTCCACGGTGTAGATGAAGAAAAACATGGCAAAAAGCCCGATGGCGAAAAGATGCGTCAGGACCGAAGATATGAGATAGGTCTGTCTCTCGAGAGCCAGTTGGCTTTCGCTCCCGCTTTCGATGTTCCAGGCCCGGATGATGCGATACCCGATGGTGGATGCATAAACCGCGAAAAGGGCGGTGAGCAGGGATACCAGGATGAGCGTGATGATGGCCGGGTTCAGGATCAAGGGATCTGTTTCTCCTCCAAAATGCTCCCGTCCCGCATCTCGACCACGGCATGGACGATCCCGGCTTCGAAAACCAGGGGATCGTGGCTCGCCATCAGGATGGTCTTTCGATCGCCGAAAAACTCGGCGACGATGTCCAGAAATTCCATGGAGAGGGCCATGTCGAGATGGGCCGTGGGCTCGTCGGCGATGATGACGGCGGGGTTGTTGATGAGGGCCCGTGCAATGGCGGTCCGCTGCTGTTCCCCGCCGGAGAGCCGCTCCACCTTTTGACCGGCCTTGTCGTCAATGTTCAGGCGTGCAAGGAGTCTCATGGCGTCGGCTTTTACCGCTGCGTGCCGCCGTCCCGTGGGATACGCCGGCAGCATGGTGTTTTCGAGGACGGTGATTCCCTTGATGAGGTTGTAATTCTGAAAAATGAACCCGAAATCGGACCGTCGGATATCGGAGAGGAACCTTTCGGGAAGGCTGGTGGTTTCCTGTCCGTCGACGAAGATCCGCCCAGAGGTGGGGCGGCTCATGCAACCGATCAGGGAGAGCAGGGTGGTCTTGCCCGAGCCGCTGGGACCTTTGAATACGGTGATTTTTTCGCGGGCGATGGTGAGGGTCACGTTTTTGAGGGCGTGAAATTCATTGGGCCTGCCGGCGTTGAAGATTTTGGAGACGTTTTTCAAGGTTATCATGGCGTTGGATCTTTGCTCCCGCTGATGCTCAGACATTGCGCATGGCCGCATCGGGCTCGGTGACGGCCACCTTCCAGGCGGGGATGATCGTCATGATGGAATAGGGAACCACCGTCAGCGCAAAGACGGCCGCGGCCCGAAAAGGATCGATCTCCGGTTGGAGCCTGAATGCGGGGTAGAGGACGGACCATCCTTTCAGTGCATGTTCGAAGAGGGGCGCCTGGGAAAAAAAAACATGGACATACGCGGCGGCCGTCCCTGCGAGAAACGCGCTCAGGGAGATGAAAATGCCCTCCCAGAATTTCAGCATCAGGATGTCCGACGTGTTCCACCCCAGGGCTTTGAGGATGCCGATCTCGCTCCGCTCCTCTCCGGTGAGGCCGGTGGCCTTGTCCCAGGCGAAGATGAGGAAGGCGAGCATGGCTCCGAACAGCTGTACGATGATATAGCCGCTTCGCCAGTCGAAGATGGCGGCATAGGTCTTCAGAATATCCGTTTTCAGCACCGGTCGGGTGTCCGGAAGGCGGAGGAAGACCTTTTCGGCGATGGTCAGGGCTTCCTTCGCGTTCCGGATCCGGGCGACCATATCCGTGGCAAACCCTGCCGGGATACCGAAAATACGCCGAAAGGCGGCCTCGGTGATGAGAATGAGGTCAGCCGCTACCAGGTCCGTTTCCGCGTTGAGCACGGTCTTGATCTTGAGAACGACGGGTGTGCCGTCGTATGCCCGCATGTAGAGCTCGTTGTCACCGAGGGTTCCCCAAGTCCGCATCACGCCGCTGCCGACGGCGGCCTCGTTTTCAGCAAGTCCGAATTCCGGTGTCGCCGTCACCGTATAGTTCGCCGCGGCGGCCTGATGGTAATAATATCCCCACAGTCGGGGTTTGACGTCGCTCACGCCCCGGATCTCCGCTATGGAATCCTGGTAGACCAGCGGCATCAGGTCGTGCCGACCAGCCAGGTTCCGCTGAATCACCATGTCCGGCATATCTCTCAACACCGCCGCTGCTTCCCTCCGAACGGCGTCGGCGAAGAGGACCACTGAAGTGAACAGAAACACCATTCCGGCATAGATCACGACGAGGGCGAGATTTTTCCATCTTCTTCGGGTGAGGGAAGAGATGGCGAAATCCAGGAGGTGTCGTTGCCGTTCGATCACCGCACCCCCTTCACCGCAGCAGGAGGATATCCCTGCTGCTGCGGTCGCGTCATGGACCCTGAAGGGTAATGTTCGAAGGCCAGAGGCGCTTCCTGAAACGCCGAAAAGAGATCTGCCTGGGACAGGTGCCGCGTATACCGAACCTCGGTGAAGAGGCAAAGATCCGTGATGTCGAGCTGCCTGACCAGGAGGGCGTTGTTTTCCATCGTCTTCCGGCGGAACGCTTCGTTGCGTCTGGGATGGATTGCAACCGTCAGAACGAGAATCGCCGTTACAACAGCAATGTGAATCAGGAAAATTGTCGATTTTCTCATGGGTGATTCCTGTTGCCGCCACAAACCTTTGAGGGGAACGGTTGCGGAACGAATCCGGATGCGACGGATCCATTCGTGACGACAGGCCGTGTCGTCACGAATGGTGCTTCATCTTTTTCTTTTTTTCCCGAATCATCTTGATATCGTTGTACATGTCCTCGAAGGCGGCCTTCATGACGTCGTCGAAGGTCGCCTTTTCACCGCCGTTTTCGCTGATGAATTTCAGTGCGGCAGCCTCATCGGCGAATGCCCATTTGGCCCGGGTGGTCATGACGCCCGGCCTGGATCCGCCGATGACCCAGATCGCCGTTTCAGCGTCGATGAGGGTCTTGGTGTCGAAATCGCCCACCATGATCTTTCGGGGGGTTTTGCCGATATTGGCGGCCATGTCGACGGCGGCACAATGGATGGAACAGGTGCCTGTCGTCGTGCCGTCGTCATAGACGACAAGGACCCGGGAATGGGCGAACTTGGCGCGATCCATGCCGCATAGGGGACAGGCCGGGTGTGCCGGGATGTCCTCCTGGGCGAAGACGTTCACGGTGCCGATCAACAGCAGGATCACCATGACGAACAGAGCCGGTCTTTTCATGAGAGTCTCCTTTTGATGGTGGGTGGATGGTGGTTATCCGTCTCGGTTTATAAAAGATGGCTCTCGCCATTTTCTATCAGGGGCCGTGCTTAAAGGTCAAGGGGTTTTGAGGGTGTCCGATACGCTGGAAACCCTGATGTTACGTTTGAGCCGCAGCTCTTCGACGGCGCAATAGAGCACCGGCACCACCAGCATGGTGACGATCTCCAGGCTCATGCCGCCAAAGGTGGGAATCGCCATGGGGATCATGATGTCCGAGCCGCGCCCGGTAGATGTCAGCACCGGGATGAGGGCCAGGATCGTGGTGGCTGTGGTGATCAGGCAGGGCCGTACCCGTCTGAGACTGGCCTGGACGGCGGCTTTCCGGATGTCTCCAACGGTGTTGAGCGGCGCCCTTGCGAAGGTCTGGTCCAGATACGTGGCCATGACCACGCCGTCGTCCGACGCGATGCCGAAGAGCGCCAGGAATCCGACCCATATGGCCACGGACAGGTTGACCGGATGGATCTGAAAGATGTCTCTGAAACTGGTTCCAAAGACAGAGACGTCCAGAAACCATGGTTGGGTGTAAAGCCAGATCATGATGAATCCGCCGGACCACGCCACGGCCACGCCCGAAAAGACCAGTGCGCTGGTCGTTGCCGACCTGAACTGCAGGTAGAGGATGAGAAAAATGATAGCGAGGGACAGCGGCAGGACCATCCGGAGCTTCCGGTCGGCTCGGACCTGGTTTTCGTAATTGCCGGTGAAGCTGAAGCTGACGCCTTTGGGCAGCGAAAGCTCACCCCGCGCGATCTTGTCGAGAAGGTGAGCCCGGGCGTCTTCCACCACATCGGTTTCCGCGAAGCCGGGTTTTTTGTCGAACAGGACATACCCGACGACAAACGTGTTTTCGCTCTTGATGACCTGGGGACCGGGAGTGTATCGGATGTCTGCGAGTTCCACGAGGGGTATCCACGATCCTTCGGGCCCCGGAACCAACACTTTTCCGATGGTGTCGACATGGTCCCGAAGCTCTCGCATGTAGCGGACGCGAACCGGGTAGCGTTCCCGACCCTCGACGGTTGTGGTGATCTGCTTGCCGCCGATGGCGGTTTCGATCACGTCCTGAACCCGCTGAAGATCGATGCCGTATTGGGCTACGGCGCGGCGATCGATGGCGATCTCGATGTAGGGCTTTCCGACGATGCGGTCGGCGATGACCGACAGGGGGTCGATGGCGGGCACCTCCCGAAGAAATTTTTCGATCCGGCGGCCGACGCCCTCGAGGACAGCGAGGTCCGCGCCGTAGATCTTGACCCCCATGGCGGCCCGGATGCCGCTCTGGAGCATGACGATGCGCGCGGAGATCGGTTGAAGCCTGGGCGCCACCGTGGTTCCGGGAAGCGTCGCTGCATCGATAACCTCGTTCCAGATGTCATCCGGCCGGAGAATTCCCGGCCAGGCATCCCGGCCGGGGTTGAGGACCGGATCGAGGGGCGGCCGCCACATTCGGAAAGGCTTGCCGTCGGGATCGGGTATCAGCCGGTGTCGCGCATCTCGAAGAAAGCGTCCGCGAACATCATACGGGGCGCCGTCCCCGGCCGGCAGCGCTTTGCCGTCGGGGCTCCGAAAACGGTCCTTGCCGTCGGGCGAAAATTTGAACCGACGAGGAACGCCCTTGTCGTCAAGCAGAAATTCCGGATGGTATTCGATGAGCGTTTCGATCATGGAGACGGGGGCCGGATCGAGGGGGCTTTCAACCCGACCCAATTTGCCGACTGCGGTTTTGATTTCAGGGACGGCCTCGACGGCCCGATCCTGCCGCTGGAGAATGTCCATCACCTCTCCGATGGCGGCATGGGGCATGGTAACGGGCATGTACAGAAACGCCCCCTCGTCCAGAGGCGGCATGAACTCCTTGCCGAGACCGGGGAATTTCCGCGTCAGGTATTCGGATGCCGGGGTTTCGGTCACCAACCGGGGCAGCCAACCGAAGACGGTCCCGTATCCCAGCCAGATCGTTCCTCCTGCCGCCAGGCATGCCGCCGGAAGGGTGAGAAAGAGGGCCTTGTGGTCAAGGCACCAACCCAGAATTCGACTGTAGAACCGTTTAAACACATAAAATGTCAGCAGTATGATCCCAATGCTCGCGCCGATGAAGACGAGGTTCCTTGCGAGGCCCTGAGTTATGCCCGCCGGCTGCCATACATCCGCCAGCACAACGGTCGCCCCAACGGCGATGACAGCGGTATTGCACCGGCGGACCCATGCCGCCGCCTCGGGCCGAAGCCGCAGCGCCAACAGGTCGAGTGCTCCGACGAGGGCGATAAAAACACCGGCTTTCCAATCGAGAAACATGGCCGCCGCGACGCCGATGTATATGACGCCCTCGCGGAATACCCATTTCGGGATCCTGCGGTTTTTTTCACGGATGAAGACGGCATAAGCCAGGGGGGGGATGATGCAAACGGCGACCCCCAGGGAGGCCGTCAGGGCGAAGGTCTTGGTGAAGGCCAGGGGCCGGAACAATTTTCCTTCGGCGCCCACCATGGTGAACACCGGGAGAAAACTGACGATGGTGGTGGAGACCGCCGTGATGACTGCTCCGCCCACGTCCCGGGTGGCCCGCAGCACCACGGCTATGCGGTCCGCTTCGGGATCCGCGGATTCAAGGTGTCTCAGGATGTTTTCGGTGATGATGATCCCCATGTCCACAATGGTCCCGACGGCAATGGCGATCCCCGAAAGTGCGACGATGTTGGCGTCCACGCCGAAGATTTTCATGGGGATGAAGCAGAGCAGAACGACGATGGGCAGCATCCCCGATATGATCAAGGCGGCGCTCAAATGCCGCATCATGACGAGAACCACGACGATGGTGATCAGAATCTCCCGGGAAAGGGTCGATGCCAGTGTTTCCAGCGTCTCTATGATCAACCCGGTCCGGTCGTAGAAGGGAACCACGGCAAGCCGGCTGACCGTGCCGTCGGGAAGTGTCCGGCTGGGCATGCCCAGGGATATTTCAGAAATCTTCTGCTTGACCCGTTGGATGACGGCGAGGGGGTTTTC
>NZ_JBFXGG010000110.1:0-9317 GCF_050178255.1 Desulfococcus sp.
TGGCCTGCCGCATGTCCAACGTGGCCGAGATCCGCAAAAAAGTCCTGAGCAAGCGCGGCCGCTACACCGTTTTCAAGGACAACCTCCATGCAAAGGAGGTTGTGGTTGGCGACGGCGAGCGGCGCAGGCGCTATATCCTCTGCTACAACCCCAGGGAGGCCGAACGGCAGCGCAAGCATCGGGAGATGACCGTCGCCGTCCTGGAGAAGGAGCTCGAGTCCCACAAGGATGCATCGGCAACCGCCCAATGGGCCATCGAGCTGCCGGCCTCCCGCCGCTTCAAGCGCTATCTGACAGTCACCAAGACCAACAAGGTCCGCATCGACCGGGGCAAAATACGGGAAGCGGAAACCTATGACGGCAAGTGGGTCCTCGAAACCAATGACGACACCATCAGCCTGGAGGACGCTGCCTGCGGCTACAAGGGCCTGATGGTCATCGAACCGTCGCCGAGTTGGCCTGCGGAAAGCCCTGGCACCAGATCCAGGTGGCGCTGGATGCGCTTCAGATCACAGAATTTTTCAATTTAAAATTCCGTGTGCTCATGCGCAACGAATTGCCCGCGTCAACCATCAACATACTTAAATTGTTAAAGATCACCCCTCAGAAGCAGGTCGTCGAGCTGGAAAAACTGTCCTGAAAACCCTCCGATTTTGTAGACACACGCTGAATCGCGTTCATTCGCTCGGATGCCCGTCCGTCAAGCCCTCGCGCGATTTTGTGTTTTTACAAAAATTAAACCCAAGGAAATGCAATAACCATACCATTGCCCTTAGATTTAAAATTCCAAATATAATTAATCGAATAAATTAAAGTAAGTATACTACATCTTTGCTTTCAGGGTGGCCTACTCGAAAGGTCTTCTTGTTGACGAGTTATTGCTTTCAGTACGAAAAATTGTCGCCATATCTGATACAGCATAGCGGGAAAAGTCAAAAATTGGATGTGATGCCTCAATAAATAGGACGATGTTCGTTTTTTGACTCGGGTTTCGGAGCAGTAGGTTCAAAAATCGGCGTGACGGGGTGCCGCGCAAGGCGCAGCACGACTGAATGGAATTCAGCGTGTACCTACTGCTCCTAAACTCAAGATGAAATTACAATCCGAATTTCATGGATTGAAAACATTTTTTGAAAACGGCGGGGTAGCGGGGTAAGTCGATAAATTTATGGGCGGGGTATGAAAAGCGTTACATTATTTCCGTCATGAAATTGGCATGTAGGCGTGACACTATTCGGATCTTAGCAAACAGGTATCAAATAATAATTACCTGATTTGCTTTTATGAATTGTATCTTTAATTTGATGTTGATTCGTTTTCTTTCAGAGAATCAAGAAAGCGGATGAGCAGAATGCAAAAATTTTAATGGTTGGAACAACCTGATGGGTCAATTTTGGTGAGCATAGGTGGGTCAATTTAAATTAGCGTCAAGGGAGAATCCCCTGACTGCGCGGTTAAAATTCAATTTCGAAGGTGTCTTCCTTCGCTTGTTCTTCCAATTCCGCCAGCTTGGTCATTTCATCCTTTACGGAAAAAATCGTTTTTTCCAGCTTTCCCAGCAAAACACTGTCGATTTGTTCAGATTTCTTGGCTTTAATTCCGATAATTTGAAACATATTCGCAAGATTATTGACGTTATGGTGAACAACACCAAGTGTTTTATTGATGTCTTTCAATCGATTCTCTCTAACTTTTGTTCGAATTTCGTTTTTCTTGAGAATAAAATATTGGGCCATAAAAAGGCCATTAATATAAGATATTGCTCCGCCGATAATGGCGATGATAACCGTTTCGAACAGCGCTTCTCTCCAGTTGATCGGCGTTGGATCAGCCCCTAAAATGAAATGGGGCAGGTCGAGTATTTCATCAAGCCATAACATAACAATAATAGCTAAAAATGCTATTATTTCATACTTTAATATGCGTTTTGAAGCAAAATTAAGAAAATTTTTTTTCTCCATGTTTCAATCCTTGACGGTCTCGTAAAAAGTAAAAATCTGGATTTTTGACCACATCATATCGTTTTTAATGAAAGCCAAACACACTTCATATTGTAGTAAAAAATTTTACGGATGACTTTTTACGAAACTATCAATCCTTGATTGTCAGGTTTATTTGGGGTGAATGTTGTGTTGTTGCGTTTCTTTCCTTAAATTCAATCCCCAGGATACTGACATCATCCTGAAGTTTTGCGCTTCCGACAAAACGTTGAATCTCGAGGACAATCTCTTCCAGGATGTTGGCGATGGGCAGTCCGTTCTTGCTGTCGACAAGGGCGTGAAATCGCTCCTTCCCGAACAATGCCATTTTTTCATTCGTGAATTCAAATACGCCGTCGGTATACAGAATGATCTTGTCTCCCGCCGAAATGATCTTTTCTTCCTCCTCAAAGGGCAGGATGCCGTCGAGACCGATTATAGTTCCCCCCGTTTCCAACAGCTCGGTGGTTCCGTCGGCATGGACGAGGATGGGAGGCGGATGCGCGGCGTTACTGTAGATCAAATGACCGTTGCGGATATTCAGGATGAGATAGATGATGGTCAGAAACTTTTCGAAGCGTTCCCAGGGATATTCGGAATCCAGGGCCTTGAGCACCTCTCCCGGGGGCACAATTTCATAATTGGGAGAAAGGCCGGGTCTTTTCCGAATGGTATAACCCATGTGGGGTTGAAGCGTCTGGGAAATGGAAAAGGTCACCAGGGCGGGAGGGACCCCATGTCCACTGACGTCGATCATGTAAAAACCGAGGTGATCCTCATCGAGGCGGATCACATTGAAGATGTCGCCCCCAATCGTTTCACACGGCATGAATTTCCAGGCGATGTCCAAATTTTCAAATTTTGGCTGTTTTGCCAGTTTCTGCGGCAACAGGGACTGCTGAATCCCGGCGGCTGCCTGAAGATCTTCGTCGAGCTTCTTCTGCTTTTCGATCAATCTGGCATTGGTCATATGCAGAAAATAGTCGCTGAACGCGAAGATGGTGCGACTCAGACAATCATTGAGACGTTGCAGCGCCTCGAGCAGCGTGTCGCCTTTCAATTCTTTAACAAGAATCGGAACCAGGATCTGTCGGTAAATTTCAAAGGCTTTCTGGACTTCGGAGAGCGCAAAGCCGCCTTCCAGTCGCAGATCGCAGATTTTGGCGATAAAGGCATCTACTTTGGAATAGTCCCCGTACACGATCGCATCGAAGTTCGCCCGGCTCGACTGCGATGTTGTGGTTAAAAGCTCTTCAAAAGGGCGAGCGGCGTAGTGATCACTGACATTTTCGTGAAGGTGTTTCGCCCATTGGAGCGCCACCTGTTCACCATATTTCTGAAGCAGTTCGGTAAGATTCTGGATCATCAAAAGGCGCTCCGGATTGTTTGTAATCGTCATTTCTTCTCGGAAGCCGGGGAAGCCGGATGCTTCCTTCTTGTCGGCGTGGAAAATTCCTTATTTTCAACGCGACTCTCGGCTTTCAGCGGGTCGCCGGATAGAGACCGACTTACCCGCGGGGTTGGGAAAGTCGCGCTACGGGCTTGAAGGCCGACTGCCTCAGCGTCGACCGGCATTCGCGGCGGCCATTCTCTTCTGTGCCCGATATGTCGGCGGTCTTCAAGATATTTTGACCGTGATTGGACCTGTCACCTCTTCGTCGGAGTACGAGCATCAGCCCCAAAAGACCAAAACCGAAAACCGCGAGGGGGCCTGATCTGAGATCGGAATTTCCGTCCTGGACATGGAGAAATGAATCGGTGCTTTCAACATCGACATTGCGCGTAATTCCGGAATTCTCCTGTTGCTTCAATATGTTCACTGTTTCCCGGGCATAAACAAAGGTGGGCTGCGTGAAGGCCGCTTTCTCTGTTGCCGGCCCGGCAAAAAATATCGTAAAAAGAGATGATAAGACTAAAAATTTATAGAAATGTTTCATAACGCTCCGAAAACCAAAAGGTAGTCTGTATGTGATGCTTGGCGACCAGGTCCTGCAACTCCGCAGCACCGTGAAAACGGGCTTGGCAGCAGCTCGAATGCAACTTAAAGATCATCGATCGAATTTTTACGGAAAAGCAATCCGGTAAGAAGGCGGCTATGATTCGTTTCATCGTGTGAAATTTCGAAGAGCGGGCACTATTTCCCGCAAAATTGTCAAAATTGAAGCCCGACTTTTCTCAGGCTACGTAACTTTCGATGCTTGGGGACGGTGCCGCCAGGGAACGCCCCACGCCGTTGTCTCAGGGACACAGGCTTAAGGCTGAAGGCGTGCGCCGTTGACGAATGGGGCGCTTATCCCCCTTCAACCTTTACGGTTACTATCACAACAACCAAAAACTTAATTATGAATCTTTATCATGATGCTGTGTAAAGTGCAATAGGTGCTTATTCTCAAATTTAGTGGGAAGATCTCTTCATTTTTTGATAGGGAATTGTACTCATGACTCCACAAGATTTTCTTCGGATCAATTACCTCGAACGCCATGCGGTTTTAGCGTCTGGGGCTCTGCCATGGGGACCGAGGTGGGCTGCATCGGCGGTCGGCGGCAATGGCCGCGCCGTGTGTCGTAACCGATGTGTGCCTTTGCTTTCAGGCGATTGCATATGAAAATGGTTACAAGCCGGTATCGGCGTAGAAAACGTGTCCGCCCCAGGATCGTCATCCTGGGGACCGGCGGCACCATTGCGGGGACGGCCGCATTCAACACGGCTGCGGGCTACATCTCCGGCAAGGTGGGTATCGAGGCCATGGTTGCCGCGGTGCCGGGTCTGGACGCCCTGGCCGACGTTCGGGGCGAGCAGATCGCCAATGTCGGGTCTCAGGACATGTCCTTTGCGATCATGATCCGGCTGGCCCACCGCATCAACGATCTTTTTTCCGCCGGGGCGGCGGACGGCATCGTCGTCACTCACGGCACGGATACCATGGAGGAGACCGCCCATTTCCTCAACCTGACCGTCAAGAGCCGGAAGCCCGTGGTCATGACCGGTGCCATGCGGCCTTCCACCGCCATCAGTGCGGACGGTCCGCTGAACCTTTACAACGCCGTCGCGGTGGCGGCGGACCCGAGGGCCGAAGGACGCGGCGTTCTGGTGGTTATGAACGACCGTATTCACGGGGCTCACTCCCTCACCAAGACGAATACGACGTCGGTGGAGACCTTTCTTTCGCCCATCAACGGGCTGATCGGAACCGTCATTTACGGGAAGGCCGACTATTTCAGGCGTCCTTTCAGAAGACACACGTATCGGAGCGAATTTTCCGTGGAGGGCGGTACCGTTTTGCCCCGTGTCGATATTCTGTATGCCTGCGCCGACATGCCTGCGGATCTGATCGACTGTTCGGTGGAGCGGGGGGCCAAAGGTATCGTCATTGCCGGAGACGGCAACGGAAACATGAATGCGGCCACCCTCTCCACCGCTGCGGCGGTGTCGGCCAAGGGCATCGTTATCGTCCGGAGCTCGCGGGTTCCCACCGGGACGGTAACCCGGAATGTCGAGGTGAACGACGACCAAACTGGCTTTCTCGTCTCTGACGAACTCAATCCGGCCAAGGCACGGATCCTGCTTATGCTGGCCCTTTCGAAGCGGAGAAGCCTTGCGGAACTGCAGCAGCTGTACTATACATACTAGCAAATCAATCTTCGATTTCCAGGAGGCGGGCTGTCTGATGGCGAGCCGCATCCCACGACATCAGACGGTCAGATTGAAGGGGACAGCCGCGGTAAACGGAGCCGTTATCCGTCTTTTTCGGGTCAATATTACGAATATCGACAGTCGAGTCCGGTTAACATACCGGCAAAAAATCATCTGAAGCGTTTCTTGAACCTTATGTCGACGCAGGGGGCACAAAGATCATGTTCGATATGCTGAAGCGATATGAACGGTTCATGATTCAGGCGCTGATGGTGATGATGGCGATCGTGCTGGGGCTTGTTACCATCGATCTCGGATGGCTCATCCTCCGGGATATTCTGGAACCGCCCATTTTTATCCTGAGCGTTAACCAACTCCTCGATATCTTCGGTCTCTTCATGCTGGTCGTGATCGGGATCGAGCTCCTGGAGACCATCATGAAAACCTATCTTACCCAGGGACAACCTCATTACGAGGTCGTTCTATCGGTGGCCATCATCGCCATTTCCCGAAAGGTCATCATCCTGGACCTCAAGGAAGTGGACAGCCTGAGCTTGATGGGTATCGCAGCGATTATCGTCGCTCTGACGGTCGGCTATTTTCTCATGAAGCGAGGGGAACGCTACAGCGGGCGGGATTTTTATCAGGGACCGGATGATCGGCGTTGAGTGTCTTTCAAGCCATTTGGAAAGCGGCCGGCTTGCGGCCCGCGATGACTTGTTTCGCAACCGGCGACGATAATCGGAAGAGGTGCGATTGGTCTGGGCGACAACCGAACAACGACGGGCTTTGACCCGAAGGATTCTGTTCCCGGAACGCCGTCCCGCACCCGAATTGCGAAGTGCCCGCTATTTCGGGCCCTTCCGGCGGCCGGGGACGATGACGATCGGTGATCGAAAAATCGCTCCCGAGATTTTCCAGGATACCCTCGATTCGACATTCGAAACCTACGACGAGTGGCTGGACCGGGTACTGAGAAAAACCCTCACAATGCTGACCCGTTCAGGAATACCAGTCGATAGGGGGGGACCGGATAACAGAGCGGTCGAAGAAACACTTCGGGAGGCGGGAAACGTTCTGGAATTCGAGATCTCGGCCGGGCTTCCCCTCCACGGAGCGGTGCCTCAGCAAATGTACGAGGATGTATTTGTTCGGCTGCTGTCTATGATGCCCAACGGCCCCGGCCCCATCCGCAATGTTCATCCGTATGCCGAATTCAACGCGCTCTGTCACCGCCTTGGCCTCATCCTGATGGCGACCATGGCCGATGCCGGCATTCTGGGTGACGGCACGGCAGACATCCCGCGGTTGATTCAAACAGCGGTACTTTCCG
The DNA here is from genome assembly GCF_050178255.1 of Desulfococcus sp. Classification (NCBI taxonomy): domain Bacteria; kingdom Pseudomonadati; phylum Thermodesulfobacteriota; class Desulfobacteria; order Desulfobacterales; family Desulfococcaceae; genus Desulfococcus; species Desulfococcus sp. The sequence goes on from NZ_JBFXGG010000110.1 coordinate 6,947, forward strand.
GATATGTAGGCATCAACCTTAAAAGTTCGGCGTCGGCGGCGTCCGACCTTCTCAACCGGAACCTCATCTCCATTGATCCCGGTTGGGTCGGGAGCATGGCGAAGGTGAGGGCGGTATCCCGACAGGCTCTCTCGGCCGTGGCCCGGGAACTGATCGACCTGACGTCGTCGGCCCTGGGCCGATTCGCTCTTGACTCCCTGGACATGTATTTTCGGGAAGTGGTGGAGACCGATCAGCCGACCCTCGTGGTCTTTTTCTGCGACGACTACCTTGAATCCATGATCGATTTGAAGCGATTCGAGGCCATGCTCCGTGGGAATCGCCGCCTGATCCTGCTCTTCGTGCCGCGAAACGGGCGTTACGGCAACGATCTTGCTGTTCAGGACATCCCCGCTGTTCTCGCGGAAAAACCCTACGCCGGCGTATGCGATCTTCTTCGGAACGGGCGGATTGCGATCAGTGGAAACGGACCTCGCGCCGGGTGCATCGATCCGCGGAGCGTCAGCGACGCTCTCATCGACGAGATCGATTGCTTGGGCGCGGGTCGTCGGATCATCCTGGAAACCAAGGGGTGCAGAAATTTCGAGATGCTCCGGGGAGATCTTCCGATGCCCTGGTACGCCGCTTTTAACTGCAACCGCGCCCTCAGTATCCGTACGGTTCAGGTGGACGGTTCGCCCGTGTTTCTCAGGATTCCGCCGGGGCTCAATGCCTATGACGGCTTCATGATGCCCCGTATCGGTCGAAGCCCGTCTTATGGAACCGCGGGCGTCCGGTTCGCGCGCATGACGACCCGCGCGCTTTATGATGTTCTGTGCGGCGATACATACCGTCGAATGCTGGGGCGCTTGGGGGATGAGTATGCCCTCAACCGCCGTTTGGCCGCCTATTGCCGGCGTGTGCGGAAACCCTTACCGGAGGCGATTGCGTCTTACGCTGAAACAGAGTGGATCCATGGACAAGGAAAGTAGAATTCACCACAATGTCACGCTGAAACGGATGAGCCTCGATTTTTTTCAGTTTATCCGATCCCAGCGATTCATCACTCGCCGGATGGGCCCGGCCTTCTCGGTCGGTCGCCAATTCGTGGAGATCGACATCACCTACCGTTGCAACCTGCGATGCGCCAATTGCAACCGGTCGTGTACCCAGGCGCCGACCGACATCGAGATGCCGACTTCGCGAATCGCCGATTTCATCAGCGAAAGCATCGAGAAGGGCATCCGGTGGCGGCGAATCCGGGTTTTGGGCGGCGAGCCCACGCTTCATCGGGATTTTTTTGACATCCTGCACCTCCTGTTGGCCTATCGTTCCCGCCACAATCCAGACCTGCGCATCGTGGTCTGCACCAACGGTCGGGGTGCCCGGGTTAACCGGGTTCTCGACCGACTTCCTCATGGTGTCGAGATCAAAAACACCTTCAAGACCGACCGACAACGGTTGTTCAGGCCTTTCAACAAGGCGCCCGTCGACAGCCTTTGGTACCGGTTTGCCGACTACACTTCCGGATGCCGAATCATCGAGGATTGCGGCATCGGACTAACACCCTCGGGCTATTATCCTTGCGCTATTGCCGGCGGCATCGATCGCGTCTTCGGCTTCGGCATGGGAAGGGAAAAACTTCCCGATCCCGGCGACCGAATGCTTGAGCATCTGGCGATTTTTTGCCCCTTGTGTGGTCACTTCGGCTTTTCCTGGCCGACGCGACGCGCGAAGTGCTCTCCTTCGTGGCGAAACGCCTACGCCGAATGGCTGGGCGGCCTCAGCCTGAAAAATGTTCATCTTTCGTAGAGATCGGAATAATTTCTCCACCCTTGTTATACGAGTTGAAATCAGCCGTCTCAACGGTGATGCCGGCCCCGTCCGTGATGCCTGGTGTGGAGAAGCCTCCTTGGGGTTGTGTCATTGGCGGCTTTAGACGCCGGCGGCAGGAAATGGTTTGCATGGAAAACGACAAGGCGCTGTTCGGGGGTGGGTCTTGGGGTCAAGATGCCCACCCTGAATTCAGCCGTTTTTTATCAATAGACTATCCTGGACTTATGAGTCGCGTGCAGGGGGGATTATGGATCAGAAGGGGATATCGTCGTCATCCGGACCCAGATCGGGTTGCGAATTCCCTTTGAAACCCCTGTCGTCTGAATACCCTTTGTCGGGAGCGCCTTCCGAAGCGCTGGGCCCGCTCCCCGTGGGACCACCGGGATATCCGCCGCCGCCGGGACCCGGCCCGCCCGGGTAGCCGCCGCTCTGAGTTCCCTGACTGCCTTGGGGAGAGCGGTTGTATCCACCGCCCTGAGCATTCTGAGGCCCGACATCGTTCCGGGACCCCAGCATCTGCATGTTGTTGGCAACGATCTCCGTCGTATAGCGTTTG
>NZ_JBFXGG010000111.1:0-9305 GCF_050178255.1 Desulfococcus sp.
GAGGGATCCCCTTGACGCCGTCGCTGTTGGGTGCGCCCGTATCGATTTCCCGATCCGTGGCCGTATCGAAAACGGCGAGGTAGGCCGTGTTGGACGGCACCCAGTCGTTGTCCCGGTCGAGTCGCTGAAGAACGATGAAGACCCTGTCGTCTACGATGACGCCGCCGATCATTTCGGGGATGCCGTCGGTATCCGCATAGGCGCCGAGGTCCAGTTCCCCGGTCTTGAATTCAGCGGCGGTGCCGGCCGAGGGGTTGACGATCCAGGCCCGCGTCTTGCCGTAGCGCAGGAGGTAGGCTTTCTGGTCGCTGACGAAGAGCATGTCGCAGGGATTGCTGCTGACGGTGTCGCCCGGGTCGAGGGTGGAAAATTGCCAGATGGGCGTCTCGGGGGCGCTGATGTCGAATTTGGTCACGTTGTCCGCCTGAAACCGCTCGATCCGATAGAAGAAGTTCCTGTGGGCGCTGACGGTGATATCGGAGGCGAGGGTCGGCAGCAGGTCGCTCCGGACCGTGCGGAACCCGCCCACCGGATCGACCGATACGATGGCGTGGGCGGCGCTGCTGTAATCCGCGGCCACCGTTGCCACCACGGCGGTCTCGGTGACCGCCGCCGTCGCCGTGCCGGATACGCCCGGGGCGGCCAGGGCGAACAGGATCCCCGTCGCTGCCCATGAGATTGTGTTGATCCATAATTCTTTTTTCATGTTTCCGTTTCCTCCTGTTGGATATGGGAGATGGGACGAGATGTGAAGATCCATCCCCCTTTTTAAAAATCGTATTTGACTGTGGCGGTGAAGGATCGGCCGGGCAGGGGATAGCCGTTGAAATCTTCATGGAGGTCGTCACCCAGGTTCCGGCCTTCCAGCGTGAGCTTCACCGAACGATATCGGTAGGAGATGCCGGCGTTGATCTCTTCCTTGTCGTCGGCTTTTCTCAGATTGGCCGTGTCGTAGTACATATCCTTCTCGACGACGTATTCGCCGAACAACGTCAACCCCTCATACGTGGCCTCCAGACGAGCCAGGTAGGCGGACTCGAACCGGCCCGGAAGATTTTTACCGTCGAAAGCCGGGATATCGCTCCGGTTTTTCGGGTCCTGCCAGGTGGCGTTCAGGATCAGGCGGCAGAAGCGGTGAAGGTCGACGGCGGCGGCGGCTTCCACGCCCTGGATCAGGGCGCCGGAGATGTTGACGGACCTGCCGATGCCCCGGGCGTCATAGACCCGGGTGATCAGGTCGTCCACGTCGTTTCTGAACCAGGCGGTGGAGAGGGAGAGCCGGGAAAGCCAGGGGCGATCCCATTGCCACAGCCCTGCCAGGCCGATGTCCAGGTTGATCCCCTTCTCTTCCTGAAGGTCGGGGTTGCCGATAAAAAAGCCGCGATCGCCGAAGAGCTCGAAAAACGAGGGGACGCGGAAATACCGCCCCAGATTGCCGGTGAGGGTGAGCCACGAAAGCGGCGCGTATTTGAGCCCGACCTGAGGGCTGAAATAGCTCTCATCGCGCGTTTGTGATTCGACGCCGGCCTCCTCGTCAAGATCGTCTGAAATCCAGGTATATCGGCATGCCGGTGTAACGATGAGACGCTCGCCGAGCAGGAAGAGGCTGTCCTGCAGGCCCAGGGACAGGGTGGTTCTCCGATTGTCCGCTGGGTTCTTCTGTTTCCCGAGGCGGTCTTCGATTTCGTAGGTTTCCCGCTGGAAGCCGGCGGAAAGGATGGCGGCGTGGCCCTCGGGAAGCCATTCCGCGAAGAGGTCCGCCCCCAGCTTCCGGGTGGTGTAGGTGTTGTACTGGGACCCCAGGCCGATATCGCCGTTCCGGTCGTCGTAGTCCTCGGCTTTCCAGGTATACGACACCTGGGTGCCGGTGTTGAGATGGAGCGGGCCGAGATCGTTGGCGGTGAGTTTGAGGGTGGTGATGTTCCGTTCGGTATCCAGGGCGGCCTTGGTATCCGGACTGTTGTCCCGGCTCGGCAGCTCCTGGTCTTTTTTGAACCACTGATTGATAAGATCGATCCGGGTCTCGCCGGTCAGCTCGACGCCGGCTTTGGTCAGCAGGTTGTACTGCTTCACCTGGGCGTTGTTTCGCTTCTCCCAGCGGTCGTCGGCGGGGTTCCACTCCGTCTGTTTGTCGTTCAGGATATCGAAATCATTGTCCGAGGCCAGCATATCGGCGGAGACGAGAAGATCCCAGCGGTCCTGCCCGGCGTTGAGAAATCCGGCCAGGTTTCGGGTGTTGAAAGCGCCGTATCCAGCAAGGAGGTCGGCCTTGAAGCCTTCTTGGGGCCGCTGGGTTTGAATGTTGACTACGCCGCCGATGGAGGCCTGGCTGAAATTGACGGGGGTTGTCCCCCGGTAGACCTCGACGGCGTATACATCAGAAAGGGAGATGTTGCCGAGGTCGACACCCCCGCCCGAGGCGTCGTTGAGCAGGATGCCGTCGAGAAAGACCATGACCTGGTCGTCGGCGGAGCCCCGGAGGGAAACCGAGGAGAAACTGCCGAGCCCGCCGGATTGGCGAACCTGAACCCCCACCTCCGTTTCGATGACCTCGGCGAGGCTCACGGTTCGTCCCTCAAAGGCTTCCCGGGTAATCCGGGAATAGCCGGCGGCGGTCGTTTCGAGATCCACATCGCCGGTCTGGAACGCCGTCGGGGTTTTTTCAGCCGTCACGACGACGTCTTCCAGTTTCAGGGCGTTTTCGCCGGAGTTGTCCGGCGCGGCATTTTCCGCCTGTGCGAAGGCGGGGAAGATGGGCAACAGACCATACAAGAGGATGGACAGCGATACGGTCAAGATGTGCATAATGGCTCCTGAAGGCAAAAAAAATCCCCGGACCGAAAATGATCGATCCGGGGATGTCCCTTTTTTGTCCTCAGAATCCGGGCAAAACTCTGGTCCACGGAGTTTCGCGCATCTCGTTTCAGGCAGGTCTTCTGACTCTCGGATCATCCTACCGGCCGCACCTTCCCGGCCTTTCGGCCAGTGGCATATTGCGGCTTTCGTCCCCGATCACAGCGGCGGGCCCGTCCCCGAATTCCACGGGGTTCCCTGTTCGGCTCAATAATGAGCACCTGATCGATATTGCCGCAGCATAAAGAGAAGAATCCACAAAGTCAAGCGAAAAAAATCGCCGCCGGTTGCGCCACGGCATCGTGTTTTCGCCTGACGTTGTCGCGAGTTGTCGAATCATCGCTTGACGCGGAAGGCGTAAGGGGTTAAATTCCCGAAAAGTTGATCATAGTGGTCTGGGGTGTCTTCGGACTGAGAATTTCACGACCGTGAAATAACCCTTTGAACCTGATCCGGTTGATACCGGCGTAGGGAACGGACCGAGCAATTGCAAGACCTGCCGCTGCTTCCGGTGCCGTATCCCGCGAAAAAATTCTCCGGAAGGAACTCATGGAAAAAACACAAATGGAACGGGCCCGCGAGGGCCAGGTCACGGATATCGTCGCCGTCGCCGCGAAAGATGCCGGCATTTCCCCTGAAACGCTGCGTGAACGGGTGGCCGAGGGAACGGCGATCGTCTGCCACAACAACCGCCGTCGGAACGGCCGGCCCCTGGCGGTGGGCAAGGGGATTCGCACCCGGGTCAACGCCAATATCGGCACCAGCCGGGACGACACCCACATCGATCAGGAACTGGCAAAGGCACGGGCCGCCGCGGCCGCGGGTGCCGACGCCATCATGGATTTGTCGACCGGCGGCCCCATCGACGAGATCCGGCGGGCCATTATCGCGGAAACCGACCTCTGTATCGGCTCCGTGCCGCTGTACCAGGCTGCGTGCGATGCCGTGGTGAATCAGGGCAAACCCATTGTCGAGATGACCGTCGACGAGATCTTCGCCGGCATCGAGCGTCATCTCGAGGACGGCGTCGATTTCATTACCGTGCACTGCGGCGTGACCCGGGCGAGTCTCGACTGCATGGACCGGGAGGGCCGGATCATGGACGTCGTCTCCCGGGGCGGTTCGTTCACCTGTGCATGGATGACGCATAACCGGGCGGAAAACCCGCTGTACGAATATTTCGATCGCCTCCTGGAACTGGTGCGGCCTTATGACGCGACCCTCTCCCTGGGCGACGGGTTTCGTCCCGGATGCATTGAGGACGCCACCGACCGCGCCCAGGTCCAGGAACTGCTGACTCTCGGGGAGCTCACCCAGCGCGCCTGGGATGCCGGCATCCAGGTGATGATCGAGGGCCCCGGCCACATGCCCATCGACCAGATCGAGGCCAACATCCGGCTGCAGAAGCAGATCTGCCACGGTGCGCCGTTTTATGTCCTGGGCCCCCTGGTGACGGATGTCGCGCCCGGATACGATCACATCTCCTGCGCCATCGGCGGGGCAATCGCCGCGGGTGCGGGGGCGGACTTCCTCTGTTACGTGACCCCCAGCGAACACCTCTGCCTGCCCACCGCAGCGGATGTCCACGCCGGGGTGATGGCGGCCAGGCTGGCGGGGCATGCGGCCGACATCGTCAAGAACATCCCGGGCGCCCGGGAATGGGACGCGGCAATGTCCAGGGCCAGAAGGGCCCTCGACTGGGAAAAACAGTTCGCCCTGGCCATCGACCCGCCCCTGGCCCGGAAGCGGCGCGGCGAAACCACGGCCGCCGATGCCCACGGGGCCTGCACCATGTGCGGCGAATACTGCGCCTACAAGGTGATGGACTCGCGGCGGCGGCCAGCCTGAGAATTGCCGAGGGGGCCGTCGGTACTGATAAAGGTCACCGTCAAGGCCCTGGAGCTGCAACAGGCTCTGCAGGTTACCGGCGGCCCGGCAACTCCGGCGGAGATGAAGAAACGCCTTGAGGCGTACATCGATCAGCTCACCAAGAACCCGGACAGGGTGCGGATCGTTATTGAACAATAAGGAAAATGGTCATGTTAATACATGCGATCAAGCTAAATAATTTCTTGAGTTTTGGTGACAAATCAGAACCTGTTTCCTTGAATTCGTTAAATGTCGTCATTGGTCCGAACGGGTCGGGTAAGTCGAACCTACTCGAATCAATAGAGCTGCTGAGGAGTGCGCCCGAGCAATTATTAAAACCGATTCGCGAAGGGGGCGGAGTCCATGATTGGCTTTGGAAGGGCGTTAAAGGCACACCTACGGCATCGTTAGATGTTGTAGTTGACAATCCGCTGGGGCCTCAAAACCTGCGCTATGTTTTGTCTTTCACCGCAGTCGGTCAACGGTTCGAGATCGTCGATGAAAAAGTTGAAAACGAAAAACCTGTAGGTAAGGAGCATTCTAAACCTTATTTTTATTATCACTTTAATTCAGGGCGGCCGACACTCAATGTGAAAGGCGATACCCGTGCATTGCGGCAAGAAGATGTCGATATGGAAAAATCTATTCTTTCGCAACGTCGCGATCCAGATCAGTATCCAGAGATAACCTATCTTGCTCAACAGTTTGGCAACATTAAGCTTTATAGAGAATGGAGTTTTGGGCGCTACACTGTACCTCGCTTGCCGCAAAAGGCAGATCTACCAAATAATGTGCTGGAACTTGATGGCAGTAACCTTGGCTTGGTTTTGAATCGCCTTCGTCGCGAACCTTCAGTCAAAAATCGGCTCTTGAAAGCGTTGCGAGCACTTTATGATGGTATTGATGATTACGACGTTCATATAGAAGGTGGCACCGTCCAAGTGTTTTTTCAGGAAGGTCGATTTACCGTCCCGGCGACTCGCCTTTCCGATGGCACACTTCGTTATCTTTGTTTACTCGCAATCCTTTGTCACCCATCTCCGCCATCTTTGGTCTGCATCGAGGAACCGGAACTCGGATTACACCCGGATGTTCTGCCGACCATTGCTGATTTGATGAAAGAAGCGGCGGAACGTTGTCAGCTAATCGTGACTACGCACTCGGATGTTTTGGTCGATGCAATGACCGATCAGCCTGAATCTGTAATTGTGGCTGAGAAGACAGACAAGGGCACAACATTAACCAGATTGGATGCTGAAAAACTCAGGCCATGGTTGGATAAGTATCGACTGGGACAGCTATGGACACGCGGTGAAATAGGAGGGACACGCTGGTGAAATTGTATGTTGAAGGAGGCGGTGATTCCAATATGCTCAAAACGGCCTGCCGTGCGGGCTTTTCAGATTTTTTGAGTAAGGCCGGATTGAAGGGAAAAATGCCGAGAATTGTTGCCTGCGGGAGCAGGCAGAACGCCTATGACTCATTTTGTACGGCAATCAATACCGGAGAGGATGCATTGTTGCTGGTGGACAGCGAGGCATCCGTTTCTGCTGATTGCCAACAGGGTGACGCAGAAAACTGGAAGCCATGGCATCATTTGAAAAATCGTCAAGGCGATCAATGGGATAAACCTGAAAATGTCGACGATGCGGATTGTCATTTGATGGTCCAATGCATGGAGGCTTGGTTTCTGGCCGATAGAGACTCCCTCCAGAGTTTCTTTGGCCAGGGCTTCAACGCAAACGCCTTACCGGCAGCAGACAATAGGATCGAGTCGGTTGCAAAGGAGCAGATTTACCAGGCACTTTCCGCCGCAACTAGAAACTGTAAAACCAAAGCAAAATACGGCAAAGGGGAACATTCTTTTAAACTTTTGGCGCTCATTTCTCCGGACCGGGTAACAGCGGCATCCCCTTGGGCAAAACGCTTTATAGATATCACAGGAGATAAAATGGGCGGATGAATCGGCCAAGTAGGCAAACCCATTCGCGCAAATCATAGCCTACACACATGTGCGATAGGTTCTACACACACGTGTGCAGAATTGTGCGTAGAACCTTACGGTTGCGAGTGAAAAATAGGCGCGCCGCTCGTATCCGCTTGTATGATAAGCCTTCCTTCCGTGTTTTCCGTGTATGCCGCGGTTAAAAATTATTTGTGTACAGGGCATCCCCGTCATCACCGGATACCGGGGCGGTTTGTGAATCCGGAAAACCAATAACTTTTACCATTGACAGTTGGGAAAAGCGGTGTTAACCATCTCCTGAATAAGACAAAAAAGGTATCTTGATGACGGACAAGGCGCAGAGGCCTTAAAAAATCGTGCGGCAATAAAGCTCCCTATCCAGTGAGATGGCGGAGCTTTTTTTATTGATCCGGTCGGGCCGGCCAACGCCTTTGAAGACATGTCTTGACAAAGGAGGTGCTAACCATGATCGGCGCCATTGCGGGAGACATCATCGGATCGGTCTACGAGGGCCGACCCATCAAGACAAAAACCTTTCCCCTGTTCAGTCCGCGCGCCGTCTTCACGGACGACACGGTCCTCACGGTGGCGGTGGCGGATGCGATTCTTTCAGGAACCCCCTATATCGAGTCCATTCGGAGGATCGGCCGGCAATACCCCCATGCCGGCTACGGCGGATCCTTTTTCCGGTGGCTCCACGCCGAAAACCCGCGCCCCTACAACAGTTGGGGCAACGGATCCGCCATGCGCGTGAGCCCCGTCGGTTTCGCCTTCTCCACCGAAGCGGCGGTCCTGCAACAGGCCCGGCTGACCGCGGAGATCACCCACAACCACCCCGAGGGCATCAAGGGGGCCCAGGCCGTGGCCCTGGCCGTCTTCCTCGCCGGGACGGGCCGCGACAAAGCCGCCATCAGGACGTCCATTGCCGAACGCTTCGGCTACGATCTCGACCGCACCGTGGATGAGATCCGACCCGCCTACACCTTCGACGTTTCCTGCCAGGGCAGCGTGCCCGAGGCCATCATCGCCTTCCTCGATTCCAGCACCTATGAAGACGCCGTCCGCAACGCCGTCTCCCTGGGCGGCGACAGCGACACCCAGGCCTGCATCGCCGGCGCCATCGCCGAAGCCTTCTACGGCGGCGTTCCCCTCGAGATCCGCAACACGGTGAAAACCCTCCTGACACCGGACCTGTGGGCGGTGACGGAGGCGTTTTGTGAGCGGTATGGGTAGGGGATGCATATTTTTCATGAAACCTTCCTGCTTTGGAATTCAATGGGTCTATAAATGATTATCGCTACAGGTACTGATGATTAAAAAAACTGAAAGATGAATGTGGCAATCTGTCAAAGATACACAATAGTTATCAAACTAAAATAAAAATGGTTGGACCATATGAGATATTATGCACATTCTACTGAAAATACAGACAAATCAGATTGGCAAATTCTTTCTGAGCACCTTCTAAATGTGGCTGAACTGGCAGAGCGTTTTGCTTCTGTTTTCGGGGCAAATGAATGGGGACGATTCGCTGGTCTTTTCCATGATGCAGGTAAAGCGACCAAAGAATTTATAGCAAGACTTGAAGGGCATCCGAAAAAGGTAGATCATGCCACGTTCGGGACAAGGTTGGCAAAAGATAGAACCGGGAAACTTGGCTTGTTGCTTTCCTACGCCATTGCCGGACACCATGGCGGCCTTCCGGATGGCGGCCCGCAGGAAGGGCAACTCCATTTTCGTCTTAAACATGGAAAAGTTGCAGATGATACATGTCTGGTACCGGAGGTGAATCTTTCAGGCGAGCTAAAGTTGCCTTTTCTTCTTGACCCGAAACGGGCGATGTTCAGCCTTGCCTTTTTTACCCGCATGATTTTTTCCTGCTTGGTCGATGCAGATTTTCTCGATACTGAACGTTTTTGTTCACCGGAAAAAACGGCATGGCGTTTAACGCGTCCGCCTGATTTGGGTAAGTTACAGCATTCTTTGCAAACATATCTCGCCCAAAAAGAGCGTAATGCAAGACCTGGTAAAGTAAACACCTTGCGGAAAAAGATCTTGGCTAATTGCAGAACCAAGGCTTCGGGATCCCAAGGATTTTTCTCGCTTACCGTGCCGACCGGAGGGGGAAAGACTCTCTCATCTCTTACTTTTGCTCTTGATCACGCGGTGCATCACCAACTTGCCCGCATAATTTACGCTATCCCGTTCACATCTATAATCGAACAGAATGCGGAAGTATTTCGTGATGCGATAGGTAGTGAAAATGTATTGGAACACCACTGCAATTATCGTGAAAAGGATGACGAGTCCGATTACGACAAATGGCGTAGTCTATCGGCGGAAAATTGGAATGCACCGGTAGTGGTCACTACAAATGTCCAATTTTTTGAATCGTTATACAGCAATAGAACATCTCGTTGTCGCAAACTTCACAATATTGCAGAAAGTGTGATTGTGCTCGACGAGGCACAGGCTATACCGACTGAGTATCTGGAGCCGTGCTTGGCCGTGTTGCGTGAACTTGTTGCCCATTACAGATGTAGCGTTGTGCTCTGCACGGCGACTCAGCCCGCTTTGGATGATAAAAGCTTGATTAGATCAGCTTTGACAAATCTTC
>NZ_JBFXGG010000112.1:0-9270 GCF_050178255.1 Desulfococcus sp.
CGCCAGGACCGTCGCCGCCGTTGCCGGTGCCGTCGCCCGGGCCATTGCCGTTACCCGCCAGAATCAGTGCGGCTGCGTCGCTCGCGGAGCAGTCTCCGGGGCCGTTTCCGGTGCCGTCGCCAGGACCGTCGCCGCCGTTGCCGGTGCCGTCGCCCGGGCCATTGCCGTTACCCGCCAGAATCAGTGCGGCTGCGTCGCTCGCGGAGCAGTCTCCGGGGCCGTTTCCGGTGCCGTCGCCAGGACCATTGCCGCCGTTGCCGGTGCCGTCGCCCGGGCCGTGGCCGTTACCCGCCAGTATAATGGAACCGGCGCCTGCGGCATTGTTGCCCGGAACATCCGCTGCCGCGGCCGATATCGTTGTCGCCATGAAGATTGTCATAACTGCCAATGTCGCTTTTGCCGTCATTTTCATTGTTTACTCCTGAGGTTGTTTCGTGTCCGATGCATGTCGGTTTCAATTGTCGAGGGCCGGCTTCGGCATCCGTGTGTATTGGCGTTGTCCTGCCGGGATGGCGATTGTCCGTGACCCTCGAGTGTTCCTTTTCCAAACGGCCGTTTGTTTTAAAATGTTATCAACAATCGTGCCAAACATGATCGGTATGAATTACAGGAGGTTGCGAAAATGAGTAGGCCCGCTGTGTCGACAAACGGCGCAAGGCGTCGACAATATTGTCGACGCCCGGCCGGACACAGCAGGGTAGGGGACCGGCCGACAGGCCGGATGAGGGGAGGTTACATTCCGAAGCGCTTCAACGCGTCGATTACGGCTTCTTTTTCCTTTTTTTCGACGATCATGATCTTTTCGGCGTGGGCGTTCTTGATTTTTCGGCTCAGGGTTTCCAGGTCGGCCGGCTTCTCGATGAAGTCCGTGGCGCCCAGTTTGATGGCCTCGACACCCTTTTCCACGGTGGCGTGCCCGGTGAGGAGGATGATCTGGGCCTCGGGCTGGATATCCTTGATGGCCTTCAGGGCTTCGATGCCGTCCATCCCGGGCATCTGTAGATCCAGGATGATGGCGTCGTAGGCGCCCTTCTTGATCATGCCCAGGGCTTCCTTGGCGGACATGGAGGTGGAGACCTCAAACCCCCGTGCCTCCATTCTTTCAGTCATGACATCCAGAAAATCCTTTTCGTCGTCGATCAGCAGAATATTTTCCGGCATGGTATATCTCCTTTGTTGAGGTAAGCATTCAACTTTTGGTATTTATGGGTCGGCACTTCTTTCCGGTCACCGTCATGAAAGTCGAAAGTTGAGCAAAAATTTTTGACGGCACCGCGGCACATCCCATATTTTTGTTATGACGCAATTTTCATAATTTGCAAACCCCGATCTTGAACTTTCGGCCGGTTTCCATCTTTCAGAGCCGTTCATCCGGCGGCATCTTCTGAAAAGCGCTTTTCCGGCAGGGTGAGGACCAGGGTCCGTCCGTCAGCCGCCACGGTCACTCCGGCGCCGAGGTATGCCGTCAACAGGGCCTCGACGCCGTCGCCGAATTTGTGCGACACCATATCCATGTCCTCGATCTCGGCGAACCGGACCTGGGCGCCGTCGGGGATCTTCCGGAAGGAAACGCTGAGCTCCGGCGTTTTCGGGGCGGCATCCATGGCGGTTTCCATGCAGCACCAGAGGAGATTCAGCAGCGCGAAAGGGTTTGTGGTGATCTGCACCGGCGATGTCGGCGGGCTGATATTGATGTTCTTGCCCCGGTTGGCGGCCAGCCGCCGCGTCAACGCCGCCATGAGGGCCAGGTTTTCCGAAAGGTCCACGCCGGCGACGGGATCGTCCACCTTGTGGGCGAAGCGGTTCAGGTCTCTGACGACGTCGTCCGCTCTGGCCACCCGCTCCAGCACCTTGTCGGCGATGCTGTCGAGTCGCCCCGGATCCAGGGGCCGCCCTTTTTGGGCCATCAGGATCAGGTCCTTCAAGAGGCCGGCGTTTTCGTTGATCACGGCGAGCCCGTTCTTGATTTCATGGGAGACCGTCGCGGATATCTTTCCGAAAAACCGGGTTCCCGCCTCGCCGATGGTGTTGGGGTCGGTATGCATATCGTCTCCTCAGGTCTTCAGGATCTCGTTCATCCTGGCAATCAACTGGTCGATCTGGATCGGCTTCACGAGGTAAACGGCCCCATCGACGGCGCCCCTGCGGTAATCCTCCTCCGATCCGTGTCCGGTCAGGAAAATAAACTTGATGTTGGGATATTTTCGTTTCAGGCGATCCCGCAGCTCGAGGCCGGAGGTTCTGGGCATTTTCACATCGAGAATCGCCAGGTCGTAGGGCACGGTTTCGGCGGATTTGAGCGCGTCCTTCGCATTGGTGAACCAATGGGCCTCGATCCCACGGATCTCCAGCCGCTCCGCCAGGGTCGAGACCAGTTCTATTTCGTCGTCAACCAGCAAAATGTTCACTTGGGATTCTCCTTTTTGGGTTGAGCATCCACGGGCAGGCGCACGATGAAACACGTCCCCACGCCTTCCTCGCTTTCCACGTCGATCTGCCCGCCGATCTCCTTGACCAGGTTATAGGTGATGGAAAGACCGAGCCCGGTGCCCCCTTTCTGGGTTTTGGTGGAAAAAAACGGCTCGAACACCCGCCGAAGATCGGCCTCGGAGATGCCGCACCCGTCGTCCTTTACGGAGACCACCACCTCCCGGGCAGCGTTCAGGACCGCTGAAATCTCGAGATGCCCGCCGTCCTCCATGGCCGCGAAGGAGTTGTTGATAAGGTTCAGGAAGATCTGCTGCAGCTTCCCGCGGTCGCTTTCGATGAGCGGCACCGCGTCCTGCACGGCAACGGTGACGTCGATGGAGCGATACTCGGCCTCCTTCCCGGTAAAACTCAACACCTCCCGGAGCAGCTCCCCCACGTCGATCTTCTGGAGCATTACGTCGGACTGGCGTGAGAAGCCCAGGAGCCGTTTGGTGATGGTGCCGCAGCGTTCGACGGACGCGATGATCGCGTCGATGGTCCGGATCAGGCGGGGATCGTCGGCATATTCTTTCTTATAGCAGAAAAGATCTTTGATCAACCCCGCCTTTTCGTTGATGATGGCCAGCGGGTTGTTGATCTCGTGGGCGATCCCGGCGGCCAGGCGCCCGATGGAGGCCATTTTGCTGCCGTATTCGAGCTGGTGAAGGCTCATGAGACGCTTCTGGTCGGTGACGTAGAGATTGTTCACCAGATAGGTGGCCACCCCCAGGATGACGAGGAGGATGATGGTGATGCTGGCCACCAGGAACCCGATCAGCTGAAGCCGCGTCTGGTGCCAGGATTTCATCATCGCGCGCTTCAGCTTGACGATGACGAGGATGAACGGCGTGTTGGGGATGTAGGCGTAGCCGAAGATGATGGGCTCGCCTTTGACGTCCTGGATTTCATGCACCTCGGTGCGGTCCGAATACGCCGGCACCGGCAGGGAGAAGGGTTCAAGAACCTTGCCGTGGTACCGGCTCGGCGTCTGGAGAATGCCGTGGTCGTTGATCATGAAGGCGTCCCCCCGGCCGCTCAACTCCAGTTCGGAGAGGAGCAGGATGAAACGATAGGTGTCCAGGGACGAGCGAAGGATGTAGAAATCGCCGTCGGGCAGATCGTATTTCACGGCGATGACGAGATGGGGGACGTTCCGGAATCCCAGGAAGACGTCGCTGATGTAAATGCCGCTTTCAACCACCTTCCGGAACCAGGACTGGTCGCTGTAGTCCTTTCCCTTGAGGTTGTAAGGACCGACATAGGCGCGCTGGAGGCCGGCGGCATCGATGACCCCCATGTCCTCGAACCCGCCGCCGAATCCCTTCTGAAGGTCTCTCAGAATTCTGGCGAGGTTCGATTCGTCCATGAGGGATTCGAAGGTGTTGTTGTGGACCAGGAAATCGAGGGCTGATTTGCGCTCGTCCAGGAAAAAGGAGATGCTGCGCTTGGTGTTGGAGACGCTTCTGGCGGTTGTGAGGAGGATCTCCGACTCGATGGACGACTGGGTGACGTTGTAGTCGATGAGCGTAATGGCGATGAGGGGCAACAGCGTCACCCCGGCGGTGAGGGCCACGGTCAGCTTCCAGATCCGGCGGAAGTTGAACATGTGCTTGAACGGGCCCTGGGTGTGGACCGGAAGGTTCCAGAAGGCGGGTTTCCATTTTTCGAACAGGGTTCGCATCATCTCTTTATCCTCGCAGGACGTCGGGTCCCGCCGCCCCGCGTCGATACGTCATTGGGGGGCGGGGTCCGGATAATGTCCGCCCCTGACGGGGCGGACGGATGCCTGGGGCGGTCGGGCCGCTTCAGGAACGGTCCCTGGATCGGGCCCGCTCCCGCATCTTGGCGTTGGCGGCCTTGAGGGTTTCACTCAGCACATCGATGTTGACGGGCTTCTGGAGATAGGCGAATGCCCCCAGCTCCATACAGAGCTGTTTGTCCGCGTCGCTGCCGTGGCCCGTCAGGATGATGACCTCGATCTCCGGCCGCGTCTGCTTGACGCGGCGGAGCACCTCGATGCCGTCGATGCCCGGCATCTTGAGGTCGAGGATCATCACCTCCGGATCGTCCTCCCGCACGATGTCCAGGGCCGATTCACCGTCGTAGGCAACGGCCGAGCCCATATCCCGCATCATCAGGCGCTCCGAAAGGGTCTGCACGAACTCCCGCTCGTCGTCCACCAGCAGCACCTTGGAGGGGACCTCGAAATCGAACCGGCGATAGATGTCCGTCTGGTGGAAGTCCTTTCCCGTCTCGGTCTGCACCTTTTGGACCCCGGGGACCTTCTGCACGATGCTCTTGAGTTCCTCCTCGAGCCGGTGCAGCATCAAGACGAACTTGTTGATGGTCAGGACGACCACGCCCTCCCTGGCACGAACCCCCACGCTGTGGCCCTCCCGGGCCAGGGCCGCCTCGACCTCGGCGGCCAGGCGAAAGTCCGCCACGGCCTTTTGGGAACGCTCCGTCCGCTTCAGCACCTCGCTCCCGACGTTGTCGACGATGAGGGCCGCCGCGTCGGCGGCGTCGGTCTTGTCCGTGGGCACCAGGATGTCGTAGAGGACGGGATCCCAGGGGTCGTCCTTGTCAAAAAGCATCTTGACCCATGCGGCGCAGTCTTCGTCGCTTTTGCGGATGAGGTTCAGGGCCTCCTTCTCGGAGACGGCTTTTGTCTCCCGAAGTCTGGCCACACGGCTGCGGATGTCCGCAATCAGGCACACCGGCATGACATGATTGATGGATCGGGGGATCAGAAGCCCGGAAAATCCGGTGATCAGAAGATCGTCGTCCGCCAGGATCTCGGCGAGGGCCATGCGGAGATGGGCCACGGCCCGCTCCTTTTCATGGGTGAACCGATTGAAAAGCGAGGTTTTCGCAGAAAAGGCGCTGCGGATCTTTCCCTCCGACATGTCGGAAAGACCGGCGGCCCGACCGATGATATCGTTTTCCTCGATTTTCCGATAACCGGTCCGCGTCTCGACCTCGCGGATCACCGCCGCTTCGTTGCAGTATTCTCCGCTGAACAATGTAATGACAGGCATGGGGTTTCCTCCTTGATTCTCGTATTATGCGATGCGACAGACGGTGGTGAGCGGACATGTGGTCTCCATCGCACCCGTGTGGGTTTGGCCGTGGACGGCGCAAATGGCCTTTTCCATGGTGGGATAGACGTGATCCCGCCCGATCTTGTTGATCAGGTGGGTTCGCTCCAACACCGCCATGACCGATTCGTTCACACCGCTGAGGGAGATGTCCACGCCGCCGCTCCTGACGGTATCCACCAGAATGGACAGGATTTCCTCCCCCGAGGCGTCCATGTCGTTGATGCCGTTGGCGACGATGATGATGTGTTTCAAATTCTTCTGTTGCTGCAGCCGATCGTTGATCTTGTCCTCCAGATAGCTGGCGTTGGCGAAGAAGAGTGGGCCGTCGAACCGCACCAGGTCGACATACTCGCACCGTTGGAGGCCGTGGGCCACCGCGTCCCTGAGCCCTTCGTCGTCGTGTCGGGAAAGGGAGGTCACGGTAGGCCGCATCATTTTATACAAAAAGACGATGATCGACAAGACCACACCCACCATAATCCCCTTGTCCAGATGGGGCGCGAAGGCGAGGGTGCAGAGAAAGGACAGGATGGATATGGCGCCGTCGTACCACTGGGCGTGCCAGGCATGGATGAAGCCGGAGACATTGATGAGGCCGATGACGGCCATCATGATGACGGCGGCGAGGACCGATTGGGGCAGATGATACAGGAGCGGGGTGAAGAAGAGCAGCACGATGACGACGGCAAAGCTTGTAAAAAGACTGGAAAGCCCCGTCACGGCCCCGGACTGGAGGTTGACCGCGGACCTCGAGAAGGAGCCCGAGGTGGGATAGCTTTTTCCCACGGCGCCCAGGATATTGCCGAGGCCCTGCCCGATCAGTTCCTGGTTGGGATCCAGGCGCTGGCCGGTTTTGGCGGCCATGGCCTTGGCGATGGAGATGGCCTCCATGAACCCGAGAAGGGAAATGATGGCGGCGAAGGGAAGCATCCGCATCATGACGCCGAAATCGATTCTGGGGACCGAAAGGGAGGGAAGCCCCTTGGGAATGCTGCCCACCACCGCGCCGCCGCCCATCATCAGAAGCTGTTCGGGGTCGAGAAGACTGTTGCCGATTTTGACCCGCCAGATGCGGCCGTCTCCGGTTTCACCTGCCGGAAGGGTGCCTTTGGGATAGAAAAGGAGGGAACCGTCGGGCTGGGGCGCTCCTTCGAAGAGATAGGCGCGTATGCGTTCACGGTATTGATGGGACTGGTTGCCGAGGCGTTCCATGTTGAGGTTGACGACGCCCAGATCGTGTTCGACGTCCAGGAGTTTCAGCTCGTCCCGGCTTGCTTTGGCCGCCTCCATCTCCTGGGTCAGCCGGGTCCGCTCTTCCGCCTTCAGGGGGATCTCGGAAACGATGCTGTTGAATGCCGCGATATCCGTGCGGGCCTCTGGGGACATGAGGGCGTCCAGCCGCGCATGGGTGTTGTGCTCGAAGCCGATGGCCCAGGCGATGACGGTGGTGAGCGCCACCGCCACCAGAACGTTGGGGACCTTGGGGGCCAGCTTTTTGAGGCCGTACATGATGACGAAGGCAGCCGCGCCCATGATGAGGGTCGGCCAGTGGGTGTAGTGGGCGGCGGCCTGGCACACCCGGATGATGGTTTCGTAGTGGTGTTCCGCACTGTCCACGGTGACGCCGAACATCTTGGAGAGCTGCGACGACGCGATGATGATGGCCGCCGCGTTGGTGAAACCGTTCACCACCGGATGGGACAGGAAATTGACCACGAGCCCCAGCCGGAGGATGCCCAGAGAGAGCTGGAACAGTCCCACCATGAGCGCCAGAAGAACGGCATAGGCGATATAGGCCTCACTGCCGGCGGTCGCCAGGGGTGCCAGTGACGCCGACGTCATCAAGGAGACCACGGCCACCGGCCCCGTCGCCAACTGACGGCTGGAGCCGAAGAGTGCCGCCGTCATCGGCGGCAGGAACGAGGCGTACAGCCCGTAATAGGACGGCAGCCCGGCCAGCTGGGCATAGGCCATGGACTGGGGGATCAGGACCAGGGCGACGGTCAATCCCGAGATGACGTCCGCCTTGAAATCCTCCCCGCGATAGGATTTGAACCAACCGATGAAAGGTAAAACCTTTTCGATCATTACTCCTCCCTGCAATTATCATGTTTGTTTTTTCAGCATGTTTCTGCACAATTCGATCAGATTGTTGTACAGAGCCCCTGCGTTATATAATTGGTACGTTTTGAACCGTACCACTCCGTCGACCATGGCAAGCAGGATGAGGGCGGTCTTGTGCGACGAGACCTCCCGGATGGAGCCGTCGGCCTTGCCTCTTCGAATCGCCCGTTCAAAAATGTCAACGAAACAGTTGTAGATCACTTCGAGATGCCGGCGGCAGACCGGATTGACTTCGGCCAGACGATAGGGATGATTGCGGTGGAGGAGCATGAACCACTCTTCCCGCAGTCCCGCCATATAAAGAAAAAACGAAACGACGCCTTCCACCATCTCCAGGCCCGATTCAAAGATCTTTTCGTTGAAATAGTCGTCGAAGGCCTTGAGCAGACCGTCTTTCGTCTTTTCGAGCACGGCGAGGAACAGCTCTTCCTTGTTGCTGAAATGATAAAAAATCGTGGCGCCGGCAATATCCGTCATCTCGGCCAGCTCCGCCATGGAGGTGCCGTTGAATCCTTTCCGGGCGAACAGCTTGGTCCCGGCCACGAGGATGGCTTCTTTTTTGGTCATGATCTCCTCTTCGACTGACAACAGGCGTATACTGATCATTCAATCAGCCTGACTGATTAAACAGTCAGTTTTTAAACGCACTATAATTCTCAGCGTTAATCTCGTCAAGGGAAAATTGAACTTTCGGTTTTTCACGGGCGAGACTGAGGGTAAAACAGGCTGAAAGGGCATAAACCCTTCGATTCTCGCCCATGCACCCCTTCAGCCTTCAGTCTTCACTTAGCTTCCAGCGCCAGCCCCGCGGACGCGGCGTTTTTTCCGGATTTCGCCTCGGGCGGTCCTGCGGAGACACGTTCCCCGGGTATGCCGTTCTCGCCGGTGAGGGCCTTGACCACGGCTGTCGCCCGTTCCGCGGCGAGGTTTTCCAGGGCTTTCGGTTCCAGGGGCTCTGCTTCCACCAGGCGCTCGAAAATCGTCTTGGCCGCCCTGCCCGGATCCGGGGACTGTGTTTTCTCGGCGGCGTCGAGCTCCTCTTCCAGTTGATCCGAGGCCTCGTCGCCGAATCGTTCCTCAAACCATTTCTCGAGAGTCTTCCGTACCCGAGGGTTGCTGAAATCGACGGGACCGGGATCCTCGCCGGGCTTCAAGGGAGTCTGCCGTTTTTCAGCCAGAGTCCTTCGAACCCGGCGTTCCCGCAATACCCGACCATCCGCCTGTGCGTCATAGCGGCCCGTCACGACGACCTGAAGCTGAGGCCGCTGCTTCAGCGCCTCACGCAGTTTGTCGAGTTTCTCCCGTTCAGGAGGAGAAGGGGCTGCACTTCCGGGCTCAAAGGCCACTGCCTCAAGGCTTTCGCCCTCTATGCCCAAAAGAGCCCCCAGGGCCCGGAAGGGAGCGGTGGCGATTTTGGTGATCAGGTTGGTGAAGGCCTTCCAGATGATGCCCCCGAAACTGAATTGAGGGTCGTTGAGGTTCCCGCGGACCGGCAGCCCGATGTCGATGACGCCGTTGGCATCCTGAAGCAGGGCCACGGCCAGGTCCAGGGGCAGGCTGGCGGCATCGGGGCTCT
>NZ_JBFXGG010000113.1:0-9142 GCF_050178255.1 Desulfococcus sp.
ACTACGGGCCCTCGTTCCTCTGGTACAACCCGGAGCCGTCCTCCGCCCCCGGCAAGCCTTTCACCTGGCGCTACGCCATGCTCTTCATCGCCTCGACCGGCGGCAACGACAGTCTCGGTCTGGGTTATTCGGACGACGGGTTGGACTGGCGACTGTATGGAAACGCGCCGATCCTCTCCGGCCTGATTGATGCTCAGGATTGGGAGGGAGCGAACGGCTATGTTTCCTCCTGCCACGTGGAGCGTCTGGCCGACGGCCGCTGGTGGATGCTCTATTCCGGCGGGGAAGCCGGAAACGCGGGGATCGGGTACGCCTGGTCCTGGGACCGCATCCATTGGACCAAGGCCGCCTTCAATCCCGTGTTTCAGGCCGGTCAGGGGCCGTTCCTCGAGCGCTGTTACACGCCCTGCCTTGTCACCGACGCCGACGGCTCCTTCCTCCTTTACCGGGCCGCCAAGGACGCGGATTCCTACCGGACTTTCGTATCCCGACTCCGCGCGCCGATTCTCGGTTGGCGGGACATAATAGGATCGGACCGGCTCGGACAGGGGCTCACCGCGCGGGAAGCCATCCATCGCGGGGTCGGCACCGAGGCCGAACGCGACGCGACTATCCCAATCCCATCCGTGGGCGACGAATGGTTCAACACAGATCTCTCCGGCGGCGGGAAATGGGAGAAACACACCGGAACCGAGTGGAAGAAGAGCTGAACCGCATCTGGCATGGCTATCACAACCGCCGACACCAGCATTTCGAATCATCACGCTACCTCAGGATAAACCTGCACAACGTCTGGTATCGGGGGGTCATTGAGTTCCGCTGGTTCGTGTGGAGCGGCACGCGCTCCTCGGGGAAAATAAAATCGATACATGGTACAATTCAGGGCGCGCGTTGTCAGATCACGGTTTTTCATCCCTGGCTGGATGCCATTGCGGCCAGGACCAGGAGTCCGATCCTGTCAACCCCGTTGATCGCAGCTCGTGTCACCATAAGCGTTTCCTTTCCCGCAAATCCATTGCCTGAGAAAATGGATCAGATTCCGCCTTCGAAAAGGGTGGTGCCAGCGCCCCGCAGGTCTGAGACCGCCTGCGTGACCCGCTCGGCCAGGGCTTCCTCAGCAAGTTTCATGTAGGAACGCGGATCGTATTTCTCCTTGCTGCCCACCTCCCCGTCGAGCTTGAGCACGCCGTCGTAGTTCTTGAGCATGTGGTCGACTATGGGCCGGGTGAAGGCGTACTGGGTATCGGTGTCGATGTTCATCTTGACCACCCCGTAATCCACAGCTTCGCGGATCTCTTCCAGGCTCGAACCCGAACCGCCGTGGAACACCAGAGCGAAGCGCGCGGACCGCCCATAGGCATTAACCACGGCTTCCTGTCCTGCTTTTAAAATGGCTGGCTTAAGCTTCACCTGACCGGGCTTGTACACGCCGTGCACATTGCCAAAAGTGGCGGCCAGCAGGAAGCGGGCGCCTTGGACCGCGTTTAAGCGGTGGTGAACTTCCAGTATGTCCTCGGGTGTGGTGTAGAGTCTCTCGCCCCCGCTGCCGCTAACGCCGTCTTCGGTGCCGCCCACCACCCCGGCTTCCACTTCGAGGATGATCTCGTTGCGATGACAGCGTTGGAGTAGGTCCACGGCGATGTCCAGATTTTTCTCGAGCGGCAGGTTGCTGCCATCGAACATGTGGCTGTTGAAGAGATTGGGTAGCCCCGCTACGCGCCGGCGCTCGGTTTCCGCAATGAGCGGAAGCACGAATTGGTTTAGCGCCTTGGCTTGGCAATGGTCGGTGTGCAGGGCCACAAAGATGGGATATCGCGCCGCCACGCGGTGCACGTGCTCGGCAATGGAGATGGCGCCCAGGGCCATGTCCCCGACGTCGATCCCGGAGGCAAAAGCCCCCCCGCCGGTGGAAACCTGGATGATGCCGTCGCTTTTACTCGATGCCAGTCCTTTGAGCACGGCATTCGCCGTGGTCATGGAGGTGACGTTGATGGCCGGGTAGGCGTAACTTTTCTCCAGGGCTCGTTCGAGCATGCGGCAGTAAGTATTATAATCGGCAACCGGCATGGTTAACCTCTTTTAGACAAGGTTGGTTATTGGGGGGCTTCAACAACCCGCTTTTGTGTTTCCTCACTGGGTTCTCAGCCATCACTCTATGGTAAAGCCCACATACCGAGTTCCGTGTTGCCCTTTCACCAACAAAAGCACCTTTTTACTGGTACTGGACGCTTTGAGTGCATTGACGAGGTCTGAAACGGTTTGAACACCTTCCCGGTTGGCTTCCAGGATCACCATGCCGGGGCGCAACCCGGCGAAGGCGGCCGGACTGCCGGGTTTGACTCCGGATATCAGCACGCCCTCAATTTCCTGATACCCGAATTGATTGGCCAGATCTTCGTTCAAATTCTGGACGGTGATCCCGATTTTTTCCATTAGATCGTTTTGCGTCGGCTCTTCCGCTTTCGCCTCACTGAGATTGCCCAGTTTTACTTTCACCGTTTTCTGTTTGCCTTTTCGAATCACGGTCAAATCGATTTTAGTTCCGGGCATTGTCATGGCGATCATGTTGCGGAAATGGCCCACATCCTTTACCGGTTTTCCATCCATTTGAATCAGAACATCGCCGCGCTCGAGGCCATGCTTCTGCGCCGGGGAATCTTCATAGACTTGTGAGATAAGCACGCCTTCAGTGCCCTCATCGAGCCCGAAGGATTCGACAAGCTCCCTGGACAAATCCTGGATGCCGACCCCCAGGTATCCCCTGTCCACCTTGCCGTGGGCGATAAGCTGTTCCTTGATCATTTTGACCATGTTGATTGGGATGGCGAACCCGATTCCCATATAGCCGCCGCTTTTAGAGAAAATAGCCGAGTTGATACCTACGGCTTCGCCCCTCATGTTGATCAGGGGGCCGCCTGAGTTTCCCGGATTGATGGCGGCATCGGTTTGGATAAAATCTTCGTAATCGGTGATTCCCACCGAGGTGCGGCCCTTGGCGCTGACAACCCCTACCGTCAAGGTATGGGAGAGCCCAAAGGGATTGCCCACGGCCATCACCCATTCGCCGATTTCCAGCGTCTCCGAATCCCCCATGGGCAAGACCGGTAGATCCTTTGCCCCTTTGATCTGAATCAAGGCCACATCCGATTTGGGATCGGTGCCGATAACCTTGGCCTCGAATTCCCTTCCGTCCTTCAATGTGACTTGGATCTTATCGGCTTCTCCCACCACATGGTGGTTGGTCAGGATATACCCCTCTTTTGAGATAATAAACCCCGATCCCCAGCCGGTCTGCTTGTATTTTTCCTGTGGCCGCATCTGCGGGAATCGTTGCCCGAAAAAACGACGGAACATGTCGTCTTCGAATAGATCGAACGGGTTGTTGTATTGAAACGGCGTGCCCGCGGCTTCGATTGTCTGCTCCACCTTGATGAAAACAACCGTCGGAATGACCTTTTTGGCGACACCGGTAAACGGTTCCGGCGTGCCCGCAGCGACCGCAAGCGCGGAGCCGATCGACAGTGTCCATGCCAAGGAAAAAAACAGGGCCGAAAGGATGAGTATTCGCGTGGTGGATGATTGGTTGGATTTCCAAATTACTTTCATTGTCATAACCTCCCATGGTCATAATTTGTTTACGGCTGAAATATTGCCGCCTTGATGGTGCATACCGAAATATTATACAGGCCGTTACTTTTCTGCTTTTTTTTCTTTACGCGGCTGTCGGTTCATTCCGGATCGACGCCATCAGGGCGTCCAGCTCCTCGGCTTCGAGCTTCTCTTCGACCAGAAGTTTTTCGGCCCCTTTTTCAAGAATCTCTCTGTTGTCCGACAGCAGCCGGCGAGCTCTTTCATATTGTTCATCGATGATTTGTTTGACTTCATTATCGATGATTTCCGCCGTCGATTCGCTGTATTCCTTCGCGCCCTCAGGGCCCATCGGCAAAAAGTGCTGCCGCTTTTCCCGGCTGAAATAGACCTTGCCGAGTTTTTCACTCATACCGTATTCCTTGACCATGCTGCGGGCGATGTCGGTGGCCCGCGCCAGGTCATTGTGCGCGCCGGTCGAGATGTCCTCGAAAACGATCTCTTCGGCAACCCGCCCGCCCAGGAGGGTGGCGATCTTGTTGAGCAATTCGGTTTTTTTCATCAGGAACCGGTCTTCGGTGGGCACCTGCAGGGTGTACCCCAGGGCCGCGATCCCGCGGGGAATAATCGAGATTTTTTTCACCGGATCGGTTCCCGGTAGGGCGCGGGCGACGACGGCGTGGCCCATTTCGTGGAAGGCGACGATTTTTCTCTCTTCCGGGTTCATCAGCCGGTTCTTTTTCTCCAGTCCGGCGACCACCCGCTCCACGGCCTCCTCGAATTCCGCCATGCCGACCTTTTCCTTGTTGCGCCGGACGGCCAGCAGTGCGGCTTCATTGACGATGTTGGCTAAATCCGCACCGGCCATTCCCGGCGTCATGCCGGCAACTGCTTCGACATCCACGGTCTGGTCGGCCTGGATCTTCTTCAGATGCAACCGAAGGATCGCCTCGCGTCCCTTTTTGTCCGGGCGGTCCACCAGCACCTGGCGGTCAAAGCGACCCGGTCTGAGCAGTGCCGGATCGAGAATCTCCGGCCGGTTGGTGGCGGCGATCAAGATGACGCCGATGTTCTGGTCAAAGCCGTCCATCTCCACCAATAGCTGGTTGAGGGTCTGCTCCCGTTCGTCGTGGCCGCCGACGGCGCCGCCGAATCCCCTGGCCTTGCCGAGGGCGTCCAATTCATCGATAAAAATGATGCACGGGGCCTTTTGCTTGGCCTGTTCGAAAAGATCCCGCACGCGCGCCGCACCGAGCCCGACAAACATCTCCACAAAGTCCGATCCGCTCATGCTGAAAAACGGGACGCCGCTTTCTCCGGCCACGGCCTTGGCCAGCAGGGTTTTACCAGTCCCCGGCGGGCCCACCAGCAGAATACCGCGGGGGATATTGCCGCCGATCCGGGTAAAACGCTCAGGTTTTTTCAAAAACTCAGTTACTTCCAACAATTCCTGCTTGGCTTCATCCACTCCGGCCACATCATCGAAGCGGACCGGCACCTCATTTTCCATGTAAATTTTAGCCTTGTTTTTTCCCAGGGTCATGAACCCCGGCTGGCCGCCGGACATGCGCCGCATGATCCAGAACCATAGGCCGATGTAAATCAGAAAGGGGAACATCCAGGAAAACAAGCTGCGGAAAAAAGTGGATTCGATTTGGCCGTCGAATTTGACGCCGTACTCTTCCAGCAACTTAGAGGTTTCCGGGTCCACCTTGACGGTTCTGAAAGCAATCTGGCCACCGGGATCATTCGTCAACACCATTTTGCCCTGGATCTGGTTTTCGCTCACCCGTGCCTCAATAACTCTTTTATCCTTCAACGCCGCCAAAAATTCGCTGTAGGGAATCACACGAACAGCCATGGCGGAATAGATCAAATTTTGAACGATCAGCACCGCCCAAATCCCGATCAGCAGGTACCAAATTGAGAATTTATATTCTTTTTTCATCACACCTCCGGATAATAACTCGTTTTAAAATATCTTTTTCCCCATTGAGATGCCAATGAGGCTTTAATTTGATCTCGAATAAAACCGGTCTGCATCTTCGAACATGGCATCAAGAGACTTTCGATGCAGGTAGGGCATATGTCCGCCATGATAAATGTTTAAACTGATATTATTGCGTATCAGTTGATGTAGTCCCATTTGCCTGATCGCAATTTCGGATGCGAAATAGGGGGTTACCAAATCGAAGACGCCATGAGCGATGAAGACCCGCATGTCGGGATTGAGGCTTAAGGCTTGTTTTAAATCCGTAACCGCTTCGACAAAACCCTGCTCGCCCTGAATCCCCGATCGCCAGTTCCAAGACTCGAAAACAGCTTCATTTAAAAGAAGATAAGGCAAGTCAGTTCTGAAATTCAATTGGTTGCGCACATAGCTGTTGAAAGCAGCCGTTACGGGGGCATTGAGACGATCGAGATAGGGATCACCACCGGCGAGTATTTGTCTGGCGGGATTTGGATCGATCTGCGTAATCGACCCGTCGTAAAGACTCACAAGAAAGCCCTTGTCAGAGAGCAGCTGCTTGGCAAAAAACACCGGCGGCACACGGCCGGCCCAACGCTTTACGTCTTGAGCATCCAATCCCGTCAGATGGCTCAACAGATTGAACCGATCTTGTTCCAGCGAACCTGCGGCCAACCCGGTAAGATAATCCGTCATTGCGAACTGCTCGGCCTCGGCAACAGACTCGCGAGGATGTTCCGCCACATAAGTTGTCTGCTCACTGCGCTGATGGATTGCCGCCGTGGCGGCATAACTCGGTAGCAGCGCAACCCAAGGCCAAAGGCTTTTTTCATCTCCCCAAAGCACACTGAAATCCAGAGCCGGCGAAATAAGAACCAGGCCGTTTAATGCGATGCCGAAATCGGACTGCAACAATTCGGATAAACGGGCGACACGGAAGCCGCCATAACTTTCACCCGCCAAATAGATGGGAGACAACCAGCGGTCCTCTTGTGTCAGGTAGGCGCGGATAAACCGGGCCAATGAGTCGATATCTTCCTCCACACCCCAAGCTTTGGCGCGACCTGTCGGATTGTCGGAAAATTTTAGCGTTTTCGATTCGTTGTTTTTTTGAACGGTGCTTTGGTCTTGTTTAATTTCACGACTGTACCCTGTCCCGATAGGATCGACAAAAACAAGATCGGTGAATGCCAACCAGCTTTTCGAGTTTTCCACGATACGTGCCGGCATTGGCGGCACAGAGCCGTCCTCATTGAAAACAACACGTTGCGGCCCTATGGCCCCGATATGAAGATATGCGGATGCCGCGCCGGGCCCGCCGTTAAACACAAACGTAAGCGGCCTCTTATCTTGGCCCTTTTGTTGGATACAATAGGATATGTAAAAAATCCGGCCGACCGGCGCTGACTGTTCGCTCTGAACAGTGATTGAAGCCGCAGTGGCCGTGTAGTTGATTTTTTTGTTGTCTATCTTGAGTGAATGCTGTGTCGTCGAACGATTCGAGGCGTCCAACACCACGGCGCCATTCAGTCCAAAAGGAGCCGTTTTCGCTTCTTCCTCCTGTGCATACGCACCCGCGGCAGGCTGAAAAAAGCAATGCCATGCGGAAAAAAGAATGATTATTATCCACCGATTCATTCGGGTCCCCCATTCCTGAAATCTGAAAGCAGGCCACCGGTCCGAGCTTCAAATCCCGCCTCTATCAGTCTTTCTCGAACATAATGATCGGCCTGGGTGATCCGGGAAGAAACAGTGGGCAAGTCGACACCCAAAATTCTTGTCAGTTCTTCCTCCGCAATATCCTCAAGCTCATGCAGTATCAAAGCCCGGCGCCAGGCGATGGGCAGATCCTTTAACAAACGAAGCGTATAGCCCACCTTCTGATCGTCACGCGTGCCTGTTGCGGGAATTTCCGAGGCTTCGCCGACAATCACATCTTCGATGCGCAACAGTTCATCCGGCTGCCAGAATTCATAAAATTCTTCACCGACCATATTTTCGGCTTGATCCGCAGGATCAAGCGGCGCCGGCTCCTCCAATGGAACCATTTCACCAAAAGTCCTGCTTGCCTGAACTTCTTTGTCAAGTATCTCATGCATTTTTTTCAGCAGGCGAAGGTAGGCCTCCCGGCTGTCCATGCCCGGTTCCCAATCGGCTATTACCGCTGCGACAACTTCGTCCACGACATCCTGCACTGTGGGGTAATCGGGGGGCAAATCCCCCTGGCTATGCAGGAAGGCAAGTTCCCTTTTCACGGCACGTTCGAGCCTATATAAAAGTGTATCAGTGAGTGCGCATGCATCCTTGACGTCACCGGTCGGCAGCGTCTCTTGATGCGCCCTATAGTCTTCCAGACGCGACCGGCGCGTCAGGCGTTTATGGGATTCCTGTCGGCGCACCCGATCTATGTGATTTGTAACCTTGCCGAGAAGTGCCTTGACTGCTCCGTCAATGGCGATTTCCGGTGCGTCCGCCCGGCTTTCCGATACCAGGATCGTTTTTGGCGGCACATGCATGCGAAGTTTGATTCGATAAGCATCTCTGCCATCTCCCCGCTTTTTGATAACGGCGGCTATTTCGCTGCGTTCGGCCCCGATACCCCTCAAACGAGGCACAATGTGACGCTTAACCCGGTTTTCGAGCGTAGTCTCGATTTGTCTTTGATCGACTGGATCACTTTTTACCAACGTGACACTCAGTTTCATTTATTCCTCCTGTACCGGGCATGGATGCGTCACCCTGCCTCCGCGTTTGTTGTAGACTTAAATCATAGACCACGATAGAAAAGTCTTTATATGTTTTAATTATTTGGCAGAGAAAATTATGAGGCTGTCGTAACCGCAACGCGCGCCGGCCGGATCAGCCGCCCGTTGAGCAGGCATCCCTTCTGATGAACTTGGGCCACAATATTGGCCGGAAGATTGCTGCTGCTCAGCTTCATAACGGCCTCGTGCCGTTCCGGATCAAACGGCTGCCCCTGAGGGTCGATGA
Organism: Desulfococcus sp.; assembly: GCF_050178255.1. Lineage (NCBI taxonomy): Bacteria > Pseudomonadati > Thermodesulfobacteriota > Desulfobacteria > Desulfobacterales > Desulfococcaceae > Desulfococcus > Desulfococcus sp. Next base: position 8,549 of record NZ_JBFXGG010000113.1, read on the forward strand.
TCTCAACGCCGAAATCCGCAAGCACCGCTGCCAGCTTACCCAAGGTCAGCTCAATACCCTTTCGCAGTCCGTCTGCATCGGCTTCACTGCCGGCGGCGGACAATCCCATTTCCAGGCTGTCCATGACCGGCAGCAGGGCTTCAAGCAGATCAGCGACGGCAAACTTACGGGTATCCGCTAACTCCCGTTCGGTGCGTTTTCGCAGGTTATCGAGATCCGCCCTGGCGCGGAGAAACGACTGCTGGCGCTGTTCGGACTCCTGCCGGCAGGCCTTCAGAGCCTGCCGACAGTCATCCAGGTTAAGGACATCTTCCGCATCCAGTTCGCGGTTCGGCTCTCTATGCTCTTTGGACATTTCCATGCCGGTTATTCCTTTGTGTTCCCGTTTCCCGATTCCTTCTGACTGGATTTTACCGTGTCTTTTAAATACCCTTTGATCTTGTCGAAAAAGCCGCTGCCCGATTTTCCGCCCTTGGTTTTGTCCTCAATCTGATCGAGCTGCTTGTATAGATTCTTGAAATCCTTTTTGCTGCCATAGCCGAGAGCTTGGGCGAATTCCAACTCCGTACGGGCATCTTTTAAAAGATCGGCAAG
>NZ_JBFXGG010000114.1:0-9133 GCF_050178255.1 Desulfococcus sp.
AACCGATATTGCTGGTCAGGATGATGACGGTATTCTTGAAATCCACGGTTCGGCCCTGGCCGTCGGTCAGCCGGCCGTCGTCGAAAATCTGGAGCAGCACGTTGAACACATCGTGATGGGCCTTTTCGATTTCGTCGAACAAAATGACGGCGTAAGGCTTGCGCCGCACGGCTTCGGTCAACTGCCCGCCCTCCTCGAATCCGACATAGCCGGGAGGGGCGCCGATCAGCCGGGCGACCGTGTGCTTTTCCATGTATTCGCTCATGTCGATACGCACCATGTTTTCCTCGGAATCGAACAGCGCCTCGGCCAGCGTTTTGGCCAGCTCCGTTTTCCCGACGCCCGTGGGGCCGAGGAAAATAAAGGTGCCGATGGGCCGCCGCGGGTCCTTGATGCCGGAACGGGCCCGGATAACGGCGTCGGCCACCAGCTGGACGGCTTCATCCTGGCCGATGACGCGCTCGTGCAGCACCTCGTCGAGCCGCAGAATTTTCTGGCGTTCGCCTTCCATCAGGCGAGTGACGGGAATGCCGGTCCAACGGGAGATGATCTCGGCGATCTCGTCTTCGGTGACCTCTTCGCGCAGCAGACGTTCACCGGTTTGCTTCCGGGTCAGCATCTCTTCTTCGCTCTTTAATCGCCGTTCAAGCTCAGGCAGTTTGCCGTGCCGCAATTCCGCCGCGCGATTCAGGTCATAGTCCCGTTCGGCGACTTCGATGTCATGCCGTATTTTTTCCAACTCTTCACGGATGGCCTGCACCTTTTTAATGGCATGTTTTTCCGCCTCCCACTGGGCGCGCTTGGCGTCGGCTTCGGTTCGCAGCTCGGCCAGCTCTTTCTGGAGATTTTTCAAGCGTTCCTTGCTTGCCTTGTCTTTTTCTTTTTTCAAGGCCGCTTCTTCAATCTCCAGCTGCATGATCCGGCGCGACACCTCATCGAGCTCCGTGGGCATGGAATCGATTTCAGTGCGGATCATGGCGCAGGCTTCATCGATCAGGTCGATGGCCTTGTCCGGCAAAAACCGGTCGGTGACGTACCGGTTCGACAATACGGCCGCCGTGACCAGGGCGCCGTCCTGGATCTTTACACCGTGGTGAACCTCGTAGCGTTCTTTGAGTCCCCGTAAAATCGAAATGGTGTCTTCAACAGAAGGCTCGCCGACCACGACCGGTTGAAAACGGCGCTCCAGGGCCTTGTCTTTTTCAATGTACTTGCGGTATTCGTCCAGGGTGGTGGCGCCGATGCAGTGCAGCTCACCGCGGGCGAGCATGGGCTTGAGCATGTTGCCGGCATCCATGGCGCCCTCGGTCTTGCCGGCGCCCACAATTGTATGCAGCTCGTCGATGAAAAGCAGAATTTTCCCGTCGGATTCCTTAACCTCCTGCAGGACCGCCTTCAGGCGCTCCTCGAACTCGCCGCGATACTTGGCGCCGGCCACCAAAGCCCCCATATCCAGGGCGAATATGGTTTTGTCTTTCAACCCTTCGGGCACGTCCTGGCGCACGATGCGGTGGGCCAGCCCTTCGACGATGGCGGTTTTACCCACGCCGGGGTCGCCGATCAGGACCGGGTTGTTTTTGGTTTTGCGCGAAAGAATCCGGACCACCCGCCGGATCTCGTTGTCGCGCCCGATGACCGGATCGAGTTTGCCGGACCGGGCCTCTTCCACCAGGTCGCGGCCGTATTTTTGCAGCGCCTCGTAGGTTCCCTCGGGGTCGGCGCTGGTCACGCGCTGATGTCCGCGGATGGCGGTGAGGGTTTGCAGCAGCAGATCGCGGGTGATGTTGAATTCACGCAGAATGCCTCCCGTCGGCGTTTGACCGCCTTCATCGATGAAGGCCAGCAGGATATGCTCGACCGAGACATACTCGTCCTTTAGTTTCTTGGCTTCGGCCTGGGCTTGCACCAGCAGCTTGTTCAGCCGCTGGGTGATATACACCTTGCCCGGCTCCGTGCCCGGCCCGCTGATGCGCGGCTTTTTTTCGAGCGCTTGCACGAGTTTTTCCCTGAATGCGTCTGCCGGAACCTCCATGCGCTCCAACAGCCTCGGCACCAAGCCATCCGATTGTTCCACCAGGGCCAGCATCAAATGCTCGCCGTCCACCTCCTGGTGACCGTAATTGACGGCCTTGGTCTGGGCCTCTTGAAGGGCCTGTTGGCATTTTACGGTTAATTTATTCAAATCCATTGTGTCATTCCTCCATTATTAAAACTGTTTCGAAAGGTTCCTCTTGCCAAAATCCATGACCAGAAGAACACTTCCATTCTCGTGGCTTTTTTTAGCATCTGGATAGCGTTTGCTTAAAACATGCAGCATGGCTTTGTTGTCGGCCAAGATGTATGCTGTAAATCCTTGAAAGCCGTTCTCAATGGCAATTTTTTCCAATTCGCCCAGCAGAAATGAGGCGATGCCTTGCCCCTGGAAATCCTCCCGCACCACAAAGGCCACTTCCGCCCGGTTCTCCATGGATTCCATATAAGTGCCGATGGCCACGATTTCCTTGTTTCCTTTGTTGCGAACAAGGCCAACCAGAGTGATGTTTTTGCGGTAATCCAGCTCCGCCCAGTGGGCTTGCGCCATCTGACGGGAAAAGACTTTAATCTTGCTGAAGAAACGCAAATAGACGGTCTCTTCCTTGAGTTTGTAAAAAAAGTTGCGATATGCGATTTCATCGGATGGTAGAAGAGGCCGAACCGAAAGAGATTGGCCGCTTTTCAGCTTCACCCGGCTTTTGTATTTTTCGATGAACAGCAAATCCATAGCGGGGGGCGGCAGCTGATCCGGAAATACCAAATGGTGCCTTTTAGCGGTTTCGATGAGACCGTTCCTGAATTTGGGATGGGCGATCTGGGTCAACTCCACGGCCCTTTGAAAAATGCTTTTACCTCGAAGTTGCGCGATGCCATACTCGGTTACGATGAAATCCACGTCCGCTCTCAAGGTCGACGTACCCGCGCCCTTGCTGAGATAGGGCACAATGCGTGATTGGCTCTCTTCTTTTGCGGTTGAGGGCAGGGCGATAATTGAAAACCCGCCCTTGGACATGGCCGCGCCGCGAATAAAATTGGCCTGGTCACCCGACCCGCTGTAAAACAGTTGGTCGATGGAATCCGAACAGACTTGGCCGGAAAGATCCACCTCGAGGGCAGAGCTGATGGAGATAAATTTGACGTTTCGCGCGATGACAAGCGGGTCGTTTACAAAATCGGCTGACCGAAAATAAAATCTGGGATTTTTGTCGATGTAGTCATAAATTTTTTTTGTCCCCATGCAAAGCGTGGCCACCGCCCGGCCCGGTAGAAAGCTCTTGTTCTTATTTGTTACAACCCCTTTTTCAAACAGCGGAATAAAGGCATCCGTGATCACCTGGGTATGGATGCCAAGGTCTTTCCTGGCATCGAGATGCTGGAGGATGAAATAGGGCAAATGTCCGAATCCGACCTGCAGGGTCGCTCCGTCATCAACCAGTTCCGATACGAAGTGGCCGATTCTTTCAACAACGGTTTCATCGGGCTTGCGGGGGAGCGATTCCACCAAGGGTTCCTCACAGGGGACCAGATAATCGATTTCATCGACATGGACAAAGCTGTCCCCCCACGTGCAGGGCATTTGGGGGTTTACCTGGGCAATGACCAAATCGGCATTTGCGATCGCCGCTTTGGTGACATCCACGGACACACCCAGACTTCCGAAACCGAACCGGTCAAGGGGACTGATTTGAATCAAGGCAACCTCCAGCCCGATCTGCTTGATATCAAATAAATGCGGGATTTCGGAAAGATAGGCCGGGATATAATCCACTTTGCCTTCAAAGGCTGCCTGGCGCATCAAGTCGCTGACAAAGAAAAGCTTGAGGGAAAACCGCCTTGAAAACTCTGCATCCTCCAAATAATCCGCAAGCGTAAAGGCATACATCTGGTAAAGCATGGCGTCTTCGATGCGCCGGTTGTTCACCATGGCCCGAATCAGACGTTGCGGTTCACCGCAGCCCGAACCGATGAAAATACGGCTGCCGTTCTTGATCATTTCCATCGCTGATTCGGCAGTTGTCAATTTTTCGGGGCAAAGCTGTTTTAACTCCCGAATATTCGTTTCCATCGACCCTTGCATCCCTCATTCCCTCTGTGCATTAACAAAAAACCGCTCTTCATCCGCTATGATTGAATTTGAATCATGGGACCAACATCACCGGCAGCTCTGAATTTTCAGCCACTCGATGGGAGACGCCCCCAAACCAGTACTCCTGGAACCAATCTTTGCCTGTCCGGCCTAAAATGATCATCGTCGCCCTGTGCTCACGGGACAGTCGGATAATTTCTGTGGCGGTATGACCAAACGACAAATGTTGTTCAGCGGACAAGCCGTGTTTTTTCAACGTGTCGCAGTATTTTTCCAATCGTTTTCGGCTTTCTTCCTCCAATGCGCGAATGTCAATTTTGCTGCGATTTTTGGTCAGCTTACTGTCAATATTGTGCGCAACAATTACCCTTTGGGTCACCCCTTTCATTGCCAGAAGCGCATCAAGCGCATTTTCAGACGGCTGCGACCAATCGGTTGCCAGCATCGGACAGGTGAAAACCCTGTCGTTGGTGCGGGTCAAAGACTCTCCTTCCCATTCGAACTGCACCATGTACTTGCTCAGCAAAACAGGTTTCGGACTTCGCCGCACCAGGTCCAGGATATGCGACCCCACATAGATTTTTTCCAGCAGGGTACGCTTTTTACGCCCGGCAACAATCAGGTCCACATCTTCCTGTTGGGCGATTTCGAGTATTTTATCGTTGACGCTGCCAACCTCGACCCGAAAGTCAATCTCAGTGGGGTGATCCGCAACGGCTTGGCGCCATTCCTCGAACCTGATTTTGGCCAGCTCGACAAATTCCTCTTCCTTGTCCTTCATGTATCCGCCATACGGCACGAGGAAATCTTCCCTGGGAATAATATGGGCCAGGACCACCTTTTTAAGTCCGGCATTTTCCAGTTCAAGGATCGACTTGAATGAATTCAGCGCCAATTCCCTGAATCTTGTGTGAAAAAGGATTTTTTCAAATTTCATTTTAGAATCCTTCTCGAATTTGTCAGTTGGCATTCACCTCAAGCCTTCGTCCGCTTTGCGTTGTAAAGTATTCTATTCCCATGAGTCGAAAAGAAGTTGTTCCAATACCGTCATGTCATACAGCCGGGTTACAGCCCCCGTTCCAACTCGCGGATACGGTCTTCCAGCGTATTGATACGTTCCAACAGATCAAGCACAACACCGACGCCAGAATAGTTGATCCCAAGTTCGTTTCGCAGGCGGATGATTTTAGCGATCAATGGCACAGCCTCGCTTTCAAAAAGCCATCGTTCCGGTGTTTCGCGCGTATCAATCGGATCAACCAACCCCAGGCGCACAAATCGATGTACCAGACCGGGATGTATTCGGCAGCATACGGCCACCTCACTGATTCTTAGATAAGGACGATCTGGCTCGATACGTTTCACTAAAACCGGCAGATTCACTTGTCTTTTCATGGACGTTCGCACTCCTTAGAAACTTAAATTGTATCTTTGTCCGGGGATACCCAAACAAACGCTACCTCGGATTGAAGGATGATACCTTGCTCAATTCTTCAAAAAGTTGTCTTTCCTTTTTGGAAAGTTTTTTCGGAACCTTGATTTTCATCACCGCATAAAGATCGCCTCGCCGCCCCTTGGGATTCGGCATCCCCTTTGCGCGGAGTCTTAGTTTCTGTCCGCTTTGGGTACCGGGAGGGACCTTAAGGGTAACCGTTTCATCCAGAGTCTGAACATCGATCTGCGCACCCAAGGCCGCTTCCCATGGGGTAATGGCCAGTTCGGTGTACAGATCGCGCCCTTCCAGACGGAACCTGGGGTGCGGTTCGATTTCAACCTTCAAATACAGGTCGCCGCTGCCGCCGCTGCCGCTTCCCTTGCCGCCCTGGCCCGAAAGGCGGATTTTCTGCCCCGACATGATTCCCGGCGGAATTTTCACATCATAACGTTTTTCCCGGCTGGAAGGGCTTCCATCCATTCCCGGCCCGCTGGATTGCATGGTGATGGTTTTGGTGCCGCCGCCAAACGCCTCTTCAAGGGGTATGCGCAAAACCGCCTCGTGGTCGCTGCCGCGACGATTGATGGAAAAGGGCCGGCCGCCTTGAGCGCCCTGAACATTTTCTTGGAAACGGCCGCCGAAAAGCGCTTCAAAAAAATCGCTGTACTCTCCGCCGTCCGAACTCCAGTAAAAGGTCTCCTCAGGGCCCTGTTGTCCCCGGCTGAAATTCGACCGGTGTTGCCAACCCGGTGGCGGCTGAAAATTGTCTCCCTGCTGCCAGTTGCTGCCGAATTGGTCGTATTTTTCCCGCTTGGCCGGGTCCTTGAGAACCTCATAGGCCTCGTTGATCTCCTTGAATTTTTCTTCGGAGCCGGCCTCCTTGTTCAAATCCGGATGAAATTTACGCGCCAGCTTGCGGTAGGCGCGTTGGATCTCGCTTTTGGACGCGTCGCGGGAAACGCCCAGAATTTCATAGTAGTCTTTGTATTGAACGGCCATAGTTCCCTTTTACACCTCGGGTTTGCTTGATGTTTGTTTCCTGTTAGCGGCCGCTGAATGGAACCAAAGCAGTGCGGCTACGTTTACCTCACGATGATGCCGGGCAATAAGCCATTCCGGCCGCCCCTTGGCGAGGCGGCCGAACCGGCTTTAAGATCAGCTTCGTTCGGTGAATTCGGCATCCACCACGTCATCATCGCTGCCTGCACCGTCGGCCCGGCCGCCGCCTCCCGAAGGCTGTTCGGCGCCGCCGCCTTGCTGTTGATAGGCCGCGGTACCGACCATGCTCAGGGCCTGCTGCAGGTCGCTGGCCATCTGGATGTGACGCTGCTTATCCGTATTTTCATTTTTCACCGCCTCCTTGGCGTCGGCAACAAGCTGTTCGCACCGTGATCTTTCATGCACCGGCACCTTGTCGCCCAAATCGGCCAGTAACCGCTCCAGCTGGTCGGCCAGGCTGTCGGTTTTGTTTCGGGCATCGATGGTTTCACGCCGCTGTTTGTCCGAAGCGGCATTTTGTTCGGCCTCCCGGACCATGCGTTCCACTTCATTTTTGTCCAGATTGGTGGATTCGGTGATGGTCACGGTCTGGGATTTGCCGGTGGCTTCGTCTTTGGCGGTCACATTGAGAATGCCGTTAGCGTCGATATCAAAGGACACTTTGATCTGGGCGACGCCGCGCGGCGCAGGGGCGATGCCTTCCAGGCGGAAACGTCCCAGCACGCGGTTGTCCGACGCCATTTCCCGTTCACCTTGCAGGACGACGATATCCACCGCGGTCTGGTTGTCGTCGGCGGTGGAAAAAACCTCTTCACGCCGGCAGGGGATGGTGGTGTTGCGATCAATCAACTTGGTCATCACGCCGCCGAGGGTCTCGACACCCAGGGACAGGGGGGTGACATCCAGCAAAACCACATCCTCCATCTCTCCCTTGATGACCGCAGCCTGTATGGCGGCGCCAACGGCAACCACCTCGTCTGGGTTCACACTCATGTTGGGCTGCTTTCCACCGGTAAGCTTCTTGACCAGTTCCTGCACCGCCGGCACGCGGGTGGACCCGCCCACCAGAATCAATTCGTCGATGTCATTGGCTGTCAGTTTGGCGTCCGCCAACGCGCGTTCGATTGGTTGCATGCATCGTTGAACCAGATCGTGAATTAAGCTTTCGAATTTAGCTCGTGTGATCTTCTGGGTTAGATGCTTGGGGCCTGTCGCATCCGCGGTGATAAAAGGCAGGTTGATCTCCGTCTCTACCGCTGAGGAAAGCTCGCACTTGGCCTTTTCCGCGGCCTCATACAGCCGTTGAAGGGCCTGCCGGTCGCTGCGCAGGTCAATACCGCTCTCTTTTTTAAACTCGTCGGCCACCCAGTCCACGATACGCTTGTCGAAGTCATCGCCGCCCAGATGGGTGTCGCCGGAAGTGGACCGCACCTCACACACGCCGTCACCCACATCCAGAATAGACACGTCGAAGGTGCCTCCGCCAAGGTCGAATACCAGCACGGTTTCATTTTTCTTTTTTTCGAGCCCGTAGGCCAACGCCGCTGCCGTGGGCTCGTTGATGATCCGCAAAACCTTGAGCCCCGCGATTTCGCCAGCGGTTTTGGTGGCCTGGCGCTGGGCATCATTGAAGTAGGCCGGGACGGTAATGACCGCTTCGGTGACCTTCTCCCCCAGGTGGCTGGAGGCGTCGGTTACCAGTTTGCGCAGCACCTGGGCGGAAACTTCCTCGGGGGCGATCTTTTTGCCGCGCACGTCGAACCGGACCGCATCGCTACTGTCTTTCACCACCTTATAGGATACGATTTTGGATTCTTCATCCACCTCGCCCCACCTGCGGCCGACAAACCGCTTGGCCGAGTAAATGGTCGAATCCGGATTCATCACAGCCTGACGCTGAGCGATTTTGCCCGCGAGTCGCTGTCCGTCTTCAGTGTATGCCACCACCGACGGTGTGGTGCGAGATCCCTCGCTGTTGGGGATCACCGTTGCTTTGTCGCCTTCCCAAACCGCGACAACCGAATTGGTCGTTCCCAAGTCTATTCCGATTGCTTTTGCCATGATTCGTTCCCTCCTTCGGGTTGGTTGTGTTTTCATAAAAAATATGGCATGATCGATGCGTGTCAATTATTATTAACATTACTTTTTTAATGTTTTAATGTATTGTAATGTCTCGGCGCTTGTTTTTCATGTGCGTAATCCCAAAAAAGGTCGCAGGCATACCAAAGTCCGATAATTTACATAAATTTCAGCTTATTAGGCTGTATTCTGCAAATCATAAACATAGGAATCGGATATCCTTTTTTGAAGTCGGTTGCCGCATGTAAAGCGAGCAGCCTCCAAATTATCACTATATGATAAGGTGGGCCTGCCCACAGCAGGAGGTGAGATTGAAATTGACAAACATTGTAACAATCCATATTGTTACATTATTTTTTATGCAAATCAAATTATTTGGGTGTGGATCTAACGCGGTAATTTCTAATTGCAGTTAAATTGGTTAGTTGTATACATGTAAGAGTAATGCCAGCCTCCTTTCTGGGCAGCTAACCCCGCCATAATTCGATATGCCGTGCATT
>NZ_JBFXGG010000115.1:0-9021 GCF_050178255.1 Desulfococcus sp.
GTGCTTCGGGAAGAGATCGTCGAGACCGTCGCCAACCACCTGACCCCCTCGGCCCTGAAATACGGCTACAGCGAAATTCCTCTTGAAACGAACATCAAATGGCGGCCCATGGTGCTGCTCATCGGCAATTATTCCTCGGGAAAATCCTCCCTGATCAACGAATTCCTTGGTGCGGAGATCCAGGATACCGGTCAGGCACCCACGGACGACTCCTTCACGGTGATCACTTATGATGAAACCCTCGCCGACGATGCGAAAATCCAGGTCACTGAAGAGCGGGACGGGAAGGTTCTGCTGAACGATCCGGAGTATCCTTTCTCCACCCTCAGGAAGCAGGGCCAGCGGTTTGCGTCTCATTTCAGGCTCAAGAAATGCAACTCGCCTTTTCTGAAGGATCTCGCGATCATCGACACCCCCGGGATGCTCGACAGCATCACCGAAAGAGATCGCGGCTACGACTACCAGGATGTCATCGGCGATCTGGCTCAGAAGGCGGGCCTGGTCCTCGTCCTTTTCGACGCCCACAAGGCCGGAACAGTCCGGGAAGCCTATAAAAGCATCCGGGAGACCCTGTCGGCCGCCACCTTCGAGGACCGCATCATCTTCGTCCTCAACCGCATTGACGAATGCACCTCCTTCAACGACCTCCTGCGGGTGTACGGGACGCTCTGCTGGAACCTTTCCCAGATCACCGGGCGTAAGGACATTCCCATGATACGGCTGACCTATTCCCCCAACGCAGCACCGAAAACCGTCGGCGCCGCAGGCTTTCGCAAGGCGGAATACCTGCCGCTCCTCGAAAACCAGCGCGAAGACCTCCGGCGGGCCATTCTCGATACGCCCCGGCGCCAGCTGGACCATTTGGCCAGCTTTGTCGAGGTCCAGGGAGAACGGCTCATTCATTACATGGAAGCCCTTTCGGAATACCGTGAAAAACGCCGAAAATTCCGGTTCCAGAAGATTTTGACGGGCGTCCTCGTCAGTGGTCTTTTCGGGGCCGTTACGGCCTTCTCCGTGTTGATGCTGGGAATCCCCGACATGATTCTTATGGGATCCGCAGCCGGCGTGGGTGCGGCGGTCTTCATGATCTTCTGGATGAGCGTCGTCCAGAAACGCCAGGAGGCGGCGTTCCACCAACATATACAGACGAATATAGACACCTTGACGGACGTCGAGGACCAGACCCGAAAGGACAGCTGGGAGGCGGTCCGCGAACTGGTCCGGAAACACCTGGCCAAGGGAAAGGGCGGCTACTCGCTGTTCGAGCTGAGACGTGACCTCGCGATTCTGCGACAGCGAACAGCGCAGGCGTCTCAGGAGATCCGGGAGGCCATGGGCGAGGTGGCGGCCCTGTCGGACGATGAAGAGGCCGATTTCGACATCCCGATTTTGTCCATTAACGAGATCAGCAAGCCTGTCGGCCTTGGAGACGCGTATTATGAAAATTTCAGATACACGATATGACGGTTCCACAGGAATCCGACAGGCGCGTTGCTCTTCATTGTTGCCGAGGCGTGTCCTGGAGGCCGCCCTGTTCATCCGGATGGGGACCGGTCACGGCGACCCTGATGAAATTGTACTTTCAAGAGGGTCTGAAGCACGAAAGGATGCCGAAAAGACGCAGTGACCCATGCGGGGGAGCCCGAAAGCCTGGAGCGATCTTCCTGCGTCATTGCCGAATTGAAGAGATATGCGGACTTCTCAAGATTCGAAAACAACAGAGGCCCTGCGCCTGCTCACGGTATGCCGAACCCGGCCGACGCCCGAGAGGGTGAGTATGCTTCGCCGCTTTGCCGGCGGTTCGAATCCGAGAGCTATTCTCGATCGGGCATTTTTGCGCACGGAATCCGTACCGTTGCCCCCGGATCCCGGAAGAACCGGCTTTGATCCGGGGTATCCAAAAATCGGAAGCTCGCAAGCGGCGGCGGTCCTTGAACAACGACCGCGTAACAGGGCCTGGATAGGCCGGGCGATTGCGGCGTCGGCGCGGCGCTACGGCCTTAAGATCAGCCCCGACCCCGCTGCGGCCGCGGATGATCTCCTCTCGTTTTTGTGTCGGGAGGTCTCCTTCTGGGAAGCGGACGCCTTTCCGCTGGAGGCCATGGGAGCCCTTGAAAACCGATATGACTGGACTTTCGACACCGATGCCTGGTCGATGCGGGAACAGCTGCGCCGGGAGGCTTCAGCGGTGAATCGGGCCTGGCGGATGATTCGGGGTCTCGCGGAAGACGGCCCTCTTTTGGTGGTTCTGAATGAGGCAACCCCCCGGGATTACCTGACTTGCCGGGTACCGCCGTGGACATCGGTATTCACCGGACCTGACCACGACAGAACGTGTTCTGTTCTGCTCTACACCGGCCTTAAAATCTCCTCCTCGGAGCATCGAACTCCCCTTGCGACAGGCCCCGAGGGCGCGGCGTTGCGAAAGGCCGTCGGCACTGCCTGGAGCCTGGGGCGCCGGGTCGTCGTCGTCGACTTTTCCCGGCGGCGATTTCCCCGGGCCTTTCTGAGAATATGCCGATTCGCCGGGGAGGCAGGGTGGGGGATTATGCCCGTGGGGAAAATACGCCGGATCGCGGGCAACGACCTTCCCGACAACCCCAAGTCGCCGCGGGGGCTTCCCGGGATCGTCGGCGCACCCAACATCATTCTGATGGACCCCTGGCCCGTTTCCGATCCGCAGATCATGGCAGGCCTCAGCGATTCTGTCCGGGGTCAATTCAGCGGCATCCCCGTCACCAAGCCCTGGCAGGACGATCGGATCGGGGCCCGGGTGGAGGTGGAGGCCGACTCCGACGGGGTCTACCGCCCGGCTTTTACGCCGTGGATCGTGCCGGTCCTGGGCGGCTGGATGCGGGCCGACCATCTCTTCAAAAGCCGGCTGGCCCGCTTTGTCCGCCTGCCGTCATGACGCTTAAAAAGCGGCCCGCATGCGTCCTGGACCTGGACGGCACCCTCAATCACGCGGTCCCGGTGCCGGGAGGCGCCGCGATCCGGGGACGGACCACTGATTCCTTTCTGTCGCCGGAGACCCTCGCGTGCCTGGCACGACTCTCCCGGAAGATCGACATTATCATCGCAACGGGGCGGTCCCGCAGTACGGCAGCCGATTTCAGAGCCGCGTTCACCCGATGGAGAATTCGGATCGCCGGCTGGATTTTCGAGCACGGGGCGGCGGTTCAGGGTCGCCCGGAGTGGACCCGAACGGTGCTGGCGGGCATGGAGATCGATCGGGTCCGCCGCGATCTCGGACGGGTAATCCGTGAGCGCGGAATGCCCATCGACGATACTCCCTATGTGGACAGCCATGATCACACCCTCCTGTTGTCGGGGAAGGGGCCCCTCCTGGCGGAGCACTTTATCGCCTGCGCCGCGGGTGTCCTGAAAGACGATTTCCGGTCCATCGTGGGTCGGCGGAAAATCGCTCTGATTCCGAAGCGGGCGGATAAATTCGCCGCTTTTAACGCCAATTTCGGCACCACCCATTTCCTGGCTTTCGCCGCCGGGGATCAGCCCGACGACCTGACGCTCCTGCGGTATGCCGTTTATCCGTTGACCCATGCCGGCGCCGACCCCGTCATCCGCCGATATGTCCGCTCACGGGACGGGTATGTGGCGCATTACGGCGGGCATGCCGGAACGGCGGCGTTGCTGGATGCGATCAAGGGACGTGTCCTTCGGGAGCGGGAATTTTCTCTTCCGGAAAGGAAGCCACCGGCCGGACCGAGGCTCCCGGTGGAGGAGACGACCTATTTCCGACCCTCGAAGCGCGCCTATCTGGACCGCCTTTTTGACGAATCCGTCGTGCCCGAGACCTGTCCTGAAACCAGATTTCTGGAACGACTCGGCGAACGGTTGGGGGGTGGACGATCCCTGGTGCTGGAGGTCGGGATGCGCGACTGGGGCGGTGAGGCAAAGCCGCTCAAGGCACTGCTTTCGGGTTTTCTTCCGTACCTGCCGCTGGCGAGGTGGCGCCTCTGGTTTCGTAGGGAACGGCGGGGCGCCGAAAATCTGGCCGATTTCAGGGCCATCACCCGGAGACTTGGCGGCATGGCATGGCTTCCCGACGGCAGGCCCCGGTTTTCAGCCCCGGGCGTTCCCGGATCCCCCCCGGATTTCGGGCCGCCGGAAGCGACCCTTCTCCTCTTCGATCATCCGGAAGATCTCGGAGCCTGGTACACCGCTGCCATGCCGCGGCTCATTACCCGGCATCCCCTCCGGCCCGGCGTTTTCTGGGTCAACCCCATGTACCTCAAGATCTCCGGCCCCACGCCCGGAACGTGCCGCATTTTCACGGATCAGGCCATTCGGGTCATGATGGCGGCCAACGTGGTGGACAAGACCGATATTGAGATCGCCGTCTCCGGATTCAGGAAGCTCAGGGATCAGGCCGACGCCTTGATCATCGCCCCCCGGGTGGTGACCAATCCTTCGCGGAATCGAATGATTCGGGATGCGGTTTCGGCCATAGGCGAGACGGCCGCGCCCTTGTCGAAGATCGGGCCGAAGGACCGGCCAGGGGTCATCGTTGTCGATACCTACGGCGACCTTCCCGGGCTTTACGCACAATGCCGCTTCAGCTACCTCGGCGGCGGCTTTGACCCGAGAAAGCGGGGTTTTGACCCGGTCGAATCCCTTAGAGCCGGAGTCCCGGTGATCATGGGGCCGCTCTGCGACTACAATCGGATTGCCGTGAACCTTCTTGCCGGGACGGGGTGGATCACCCGGCTGGAGGCTTCGGAGGCGACAGCCTCCGATATGGCGGAAGCCGTGCGCCGGCGAATGGAAAAAAAGCCCGACCCCGCCGTCCTCGAGGAATTTTTCCGGCGCCGGACCATCGATTCCCTGCAGGTGGCTCTGGAGGTGATGGCCCATCTTGCCGGCGTATGCCTCAAAGGATACCTCCTGCCCGAGCACCGGGTGTTTCCGGGGGATCGTATCCTGTCTTCGGCACTTGTCGGCAATTGAAATCGCGGCATCATGAAAGTCTTCTTGATTTTAAAGATCGCTTTTCATATGGTGGACGAAACACATGGAGAGGCGGCGCATGCAGCCTTTTCGACAGGTTTTGAGGTTCTCGCATATGGGCAATACGGTCCGTCGGTCGGAAATGCCGGCGAGGCGGTTCAATTGAGGCGTTCCCCGGTGGACTCCCTGTTCACCGGCAGTTTCATCTGGAAGACGGCGGTTGGAGGTGTAGGATGGGATATCCGTGCTCGGGCGTGATCCTGGCCGGTGGATTGAGCACCCGTTTTTCGGGGAGAAACAAGGCCTTTATCGAGATCGGCGGCATCAAGATACTCGATCGGCTTTACCGGTTGTACCGAGAGCTGTTTCCGGAGATCATCCTTGTGACCAACGCCCCCCAAGAGTATGTGGATTGGGATGTGACGATCGTGACGGACATTTTTCAGGAGCGAAGCTCCCTGACCGGTATCCATGCCGGATTGTCCGCGGCCACATACACCCATGCTTTTGTCGCGGCCTGCGACACCCCCTTTCTGAATCGGGGGTTGGTGGAGGAGGTGCTCCAACGCATCGAACCCCAATTCGACATCATCATCCCGAAAACGCGGGAAGGGTTTGAACCTCTGTGCGCGGTCTATGCCAGACGGTGCCTCGCACCCATGGAAAGAAGCCTTTCCAGGGACAATTTCAAAATCAGGGGGCTTTTCAACAAGCTCAAGGTCAGGACCGTTTCGGAAAAGGTCGTACTGAAGCATGACCCGGAGAAGATTTCATTTTTCAACGTCAACACGCCGGAGGATCTCGAAAAAGCGCATCGACTCCACCGCGATGAAATGCTTCGACAAACAGGAGAAGATAAGATGGATATCCGGAAAATGATGGCGGCCCTCAAGGCCCATCCCGATTATGCCGATGTCGGCATGGTGCTCTATCACAACGGCGTGGTCCGTGCCACGTCCCGGGACGGCAGAAAGGTCTCGGGGCTGCGGGTGGCCGTGGACCATGACCGGCTTGCCGAAATCCTGCGGGAGGGGAAGCAGCGACCGGGGATTGTCGAGATCCTCGTGGAGATCAACGAGGGGAAGGATCTCGCGGTAGGGGATGACGTCATGCTTCTGGCGGTGGCCGGGGATGTACGCGAGAACGTCATCGAAACCCTCACCGAGACGCTCAACGCCGTCAAATCCACCGTCACCCGCAAGACCGAGTATTTCATTGAATCCTGACCCGGGAGCATCGACAGGAGCAGCGGATGTCCACATTCACCCACATTGACGCCGAAGGTCGGGTCCGGATGGTCGACGTTTCCGGAAAATGGCCGACCCTGAGAACGGCTACGGCCGGGGGACGCGTCACCATGACCCCCGAGACCTTCGAGGCGATCCGGGACCACAGGGTTCGAAAAGGGAACGTGCTGGAGACGGCCCGCATCGCAGGTATCATGGCCGCCAAGAGAACCGCGGAGTTGATCCCCATGTGCCACCCCCTCAACCTGACCCACGCCCAGGTGGATTTCTTTCCGGAGCCGGAAACCTTCTCCATCCGGATCGAGGCCGTCGCCAGGATCATCGACGTGACCGGCATTGAAATGGAGGTTCTGACCGCCGTGTCTGTCGCCGCTCTGACCATTTACGACATGTGCAAGGCCTACGACAAATCCATGACCATTACGGACATCCGACTTCTGGCCAAATCGGGTGGAAAGAGTGGAGATTTCGTACGACAACGGGAAAAAAAGGGGGAAACCCCTTGAGAGGAAGAGCATTTTTTATGAAAACGGCTGCGAGACTTGGTTTTGGGGGACTTTTACTTCTCTGTCTTCTGGCGGGGTGTGCCGCGCCCCCACCGCCCGAGGGGCCCCTGGTTGTCCTTGACCCCTCGTCGTTTCCCGAATTTTCCGATGATATGGCCTTTGAAGGGATCACGGAAAGCCTTTCGGAAAGCCTCAAATACCTGAAGCGGGTCCCGGCCGATACCGCTTTCCGTTTCGGGTCGGATGTCTATGATGCGCCCCACATGATCCGGTCCCTGGAACGCTTTCAGGCTTTCATCGCGAAACGTCCCGACCGGAGCGTTCTTTCGGATTTCATCCGCTCCCATTACCGCGTCTACCGATCCGTGGGCGGTGATACCGGCCGAATGCTCTTTACCGGATATTACGAACCGTTCCTCCAGGGAAGCCTTTCCCGGAAAGCGGGTTACGCACATCCGATCTATGGCCCGCCGGAGGATCTTGCCGTGCTCGATCTATCCGATTTTTCCGAGAAGCTTGCAGGCCACAAAATCGTCGGGCGGGTGGCGGGAAAAACCTTTGTTCCCTATCATGACCGGAACGAGATCGACGGCGAAGGTGTCCTTTTGGGAAAGGCGCCGGTGCTGGTGTGGGTGGCGGATCCGGTGGCCCTTTTCTTCCTGCAGATCCAGGGATCCGGGAAGGTGTTTCTGGACGACGGCGACGTCCTGAACATCCACTATCACTCCAGCAACGGGCGTCCCTATCGAAGCATCGGAAACCTGTTGATCCGGGAAAACAAGATTCCCCAGGCGGAGATGTCGATGCAGCGCATCCGGGCCTATCTCAACACTCATCCCGGGGAGGTGGAACGCATCTTCAATTACAATCCCAGTTATGTCTTCTTCAGCCTTGAAAAGGACGGGCCCTACGGCGCCATCCGGGCCAAGCTGACCCCCGGACGATCCATTGCCGTGGACCGATCAGTCTTTCCAATGGCTGGAATCGCCTTTATTCAGTCTCAAAAACCGGTGGCCGCCAGCAAAGGCGCGGGGGGCGTTTCGAAATGGGTGTCGTTTTCCCGCTTCGTCTCCAGCCAGGATACGGGCGGGGCCATCAAGGGACCGGGACGGGCCGATCTTTTCTGGGGAAGCGGATCTTACGCCGAGACGGCGGCCGGCCACCTCAAGCATCCGGGGGAGCTCTATTTCCTGGTGCTGAAGCCCGAGGCCTGAGGGCAGCCGGTTTTGGGAACCGCGCGTAGCCGCTTCCCAAAGCAAATGCTCTCAATAAGTATTTTGCGGGTCAACATGGCTCCGGGCCCCGAAGGCCCGATGGTTTAACCTTCAAGTCGACGGTGTGTTATGGGACAGCAGCACTCCCCTGTAAAATTGGCAAAGTTTCTGGATTACATTCTGGGGCATCGCCCCGATGAATTCGGCCTGGTGCCCGATGATAAAGGGTTCGTCAGGATCAAGGACCTTTTAAAGGTGCTGCAGGAAGAGGCGGGGTGGGGATATGTCAATCAAGGTGCCTTGAACGAGGTCGTATTGAGCGTTCCCGACGCACCCGTGGAGATTGTCGAAACGCGAATCAGGGCTCTCGATCGGAACAGACTGCCGATCCCGACGGTAACCAATAGTTTACCAAAGCTGCTGTACACTGCGGTTCGGAGAAAGGCGCATCCGGTGGTTCTCGAAAACGGCATTTCTCCTCTGGGCGGATTCACCCACGTGGTGCTGTCGTCTGACCGGGCCATGGCCCAGAGGATCGGCAGACGTATCGATCAGATGCCGGTCATCCTGACCGTTCAGGTGGAATGGGCCGGCCGGCGTGGGGTTCAGCTCCTGAAATTCGGGGAGAAGCTTTACCTGTCCGACCCGATCCCGCTGGGGGCCTTCACGGCGCCGCCCCTGCCCAAAGAGAAGGAAGATTTCAACGCCAGAAAGAAAAAATCAAGCGAGGAAAAGTCCCAGGCCAGGACTCCCGGCAGCTTTACCATCGATTGGGCGGATATCGAGGAGAAAGCCTCGGTACGGCGCGAACGCAAAGATCGGGAGATGTCGCGGAAAAAAGAGCGCCGCCAACAGCGCAAACAGAAGCACGAAAGATGGGATTGACCCCTTTTTTTGCCCGAAGAATGACAATTTTTCATTGACAACCCCCGGCAAAGTTGCTAAAAGCCGACTCGTTCCTGAGGACATTCCGCCATACGGGCCGTTAGCTCAACTAGGCAGAGCAACTGACTCTTAATCAGTAGGTTGTTGGTTCGATTCCAACACGGCCCATCAAAGAAAACAAAGGGTTAGAGCGATCATGCT
>NZ_JBFXGG010000116.1:0-8976 GCF_050178255.1 Desulfococcus sp.
CGCCGTCGCCGGTCATGGCCACCACCTCGCCGGCCGCCTTCAGGGCCGTCACCAGGCGCAGCTTTTGCTCCGGCACCATACGGGCGAAGATATTGACCTTCCGGATGCCTTCGGCCAGTTCGGCGTCACTCATCCGGACGAGATCGGGACCGGTGATGCAGTCGTCGGGGTTTTTCAGGCCGATCCGACGGGCGATGTTCCGGGCCGTGCCCGGATAGTCTCCGGTAATCATGATGGTCCGGATACCGCCTGCGTAGCACTCCTGGACAGCTTCGGCGACACCGGATCTTACCGGGTCCGACAGGCCCAGAAGCCCGATGAACCGAAAAGAGAAATCATGTTGTTCGCCGGGAAGCTCGGGCTTTCGGAACCGTGCCCCGGCCACCCCGATGACGCGGCGGCCCTTTTCGCTCAGGGCGTTGATGGGTTCCATCAGAGCCGTAGTCTGCTCCGGACTGAAATGACACAGGTCGGCGATGGCCTCGGGCGCGCCTTTGGCCGCAATGATGAGATCTTTCCCGTCCGGCGATCGCCAGACTCGAGACATGGCCAACAGATCCCGAGAGAGCGGATACTCCCGCAACAGTTCCCAGTCGTCGTGGAGGTGCTCGGTCTGCGCAAGGGTTGTCTCACCCAGGGATTTCATGGCTTTTTCCATGGGATCGAAGGGATCGGCGGGGCTGGCCAGGAGGCTGTACTCCACCACCTCGTGAAAGGCCTCGGGAAGGTCGTCGACACCGTCATCCACCGTCAAGAACCGTCCGTCGGCGTATAGATCGCTCACCGTCATGCGGTTGAGGGTCAGGGTGCCCGTCTTATCCACGCACAGAACCGAGGCGGCCCCAATGGTTTCGACGGCGGACATTCGACGGGTCAGCACCCGGTAGCGGGAAATCCGCCAGGCACCCAGGGCGAGGAAGATGGTCATCACCACCGGAAACTCCTCCGGAAGCATCGCCATGGCAAGAGAAAGGCCGGCCAGGAATCCGTGAAGCCAGTCCTCCCGGGTCATCCCATAGGCAATGATCACCACGATGCATAGCACGGCACCCACAGCCGCCAAGCGACGCACCAGCCGGCCGGTCTGCCGCTGAAGCGGCGTGTCCTCGGGCGTCAGGGTCTGGAGAGCCCGGCCGATCTTGCCCATCTCCGTGGCCGACCCCGTAGCCGTAACCCGGGCAATCCCTCGACCGCTCACCACAAGTGACCCGGAATAAACAAAAGGGAGATCGTCTCCCCCCGGCGGTGCCGTCTCGCTGCTTTCGTCCGTCGCCGCCTGCTTACGGACCGGGACCGACTCGCCGGTCAGGAGGGATTCGTCCACCGACAGATTAAACGCCGACACCAGGGTTGCATCCGCGGCAACACGATCCCCCTCCTCCAGCAGGAGCATGTCGCCCCGCACCACCTCACGTCCGGGGATGCGGATCTTTTCGTCGTTTCGGATGACCAGGGCCCGGGGGCTGGAGAGATCCCGGAGGGATTCCAGGGCCCGTTCGGTCTTTCGTTCCTGGTAGAAGGTGATCCCCATGACGACGAAGACGAACCCCAACAGCATCACGGCCTCCTGGATCTCGCCTGAAAGGAGGTAGATCAGACCACAGGCCAGGAGCAGGAGGAACATGGGCTCCCGGACCACCTCCCACGCGATGTCCCAGACCTGCCGTTTTCCGGCGGCGGGAAGCTCGTTATAGCCGTCTCTATCCAGGCGCGCCCGAACCTCCGCGTCGGTCAAACCCGTGAGGTGTCCCTCAGCCGATCGATCCATGTGCGTCTCCTTCCCTGTCAATCGTTGTGTCTCTATTTTTTTATCGTTTTTTCTCATGGGTTGCAAATGCTATTCGGCCGCTGCCGTCCAAATTTTGAAATGTATCTCGGCGCCAAAAGAGGAGACACCGTCAATGCGCCCATCATCAAAGGTGTTCGTCCGGTTTTCCGTCTTGATTCTTTTCGGGAAGATGCATACCTTGGCAATGTTATGGGGGAGCCTAAGCAGAAAAAGGAGGAGGATCCTATGCGTTCGGAATCTTACGATGTCGTTGTACTCGGAACGGGCCCTGCCGGGCTTCAGGCGGCCATCCACGCCGCACGGGCCAAGGTCTCCGTGCTCGTGATGGGAAGAGATGTGAAATCAAGTCTTTACCGGGCACATCTTGAAAATTATTGCTGCCTGGAGAAGGTGACGGGCCAGGAATTTCTGCAGCAGGGCATTCGCCAGGCATCCGATGCCGGCGCACGGTTTCTGCATGAAGACGTGATCCGGAGCATCGGCGAAGACGACGGCTTCACCATAGAAACGGAGAGCGGTCGGACCATCCGGACCCGATCCCTGATCATGGCCATGGGAATATCCCGCAACCGATTGGGCGTTCCCGGAGAAAAGGAATTTCTCGGCAAAGGGGTGAGCTACTGCGTGGATTGTGACGCCGGCTTTTACAAGGGCGTTCCCGTAGCCATCGTGGGAAACGCTTCCGCTGCCGTCTCCGGGGCTCTGACGCTGGTCTTCTACGCCTCGGAGGTCCATCTGATCTGTGGAAATCTCGAGGTCGCCAAAAAACTCGAAAACCAGGTTCGCGCATCGGACATCAAACTCCACGAGAACCGGGCAGTGAAGGAAATCTACGGAAATGCGGCGGTGGAGGCGGTAAGACTGGACGACGGCAGTCGGATCGGCGTGGCAGGTGTTTTCATCGAAACCGGTGCAAAGGGGGCTGTGGAGTTGGCGGCCGCCCTGGGGGTGGAACTCGATTCAGAGCAATATAAATACATCCTGACGGACGACGACCAGCACACCAACATTCCGGGAATCTTCGCTGCGGGGGATATCACCGGACCGCCCTGGCAGGTGGCCAAGGCCGTGGGAGAGGGTTGCGTAGCGGGCCTCGCCGCTGCGAAGCACGCCAAAAAATACAGATAAGCACAGCGCTTCGGCGCCGTTATCTCTGCGGGAGGAGGACAGTATGATCAAAGACACGGTTGAAAGTTTTGGATGGGTCTCCCGTCTGTTCCACTGGGTTGTCGCCCTGATGGTGCTGGGGATGCTCATGGGAGGACTGCTTCTGGGCATTCTGCCCGGGGGCGGATTCAAATCCCTGATCACGGGTCTGCATAAATCGACGGGAGTCACCATTCTCCTGCTGACGGCGCTCCGACTCGGGTGGCGCTATATCAATCCCCGACCGCGGGATCTCGGCCCCAATATCCTGGAGAACCAGTTAGGACGCCTGATGCACATCTTCCTGTATGTCCTCCTCTTTCTGCAGCCGACATTCGGCATCCTCATGTCCCAGTCCTTCGGATCCCCGGTCAGGGTATTCGGTCTCTTTACATTGCCCACCATCGTGGGCCGGAGCGACGCCGTCGGGTCGGTCTTCCATCAGATGCACACCGTCACCGCGCTCCTGTTGGCCGTCTGCGTCGTCATCCACATCGCCGCAGCCGTGAAGCACCACTACATCGACCGGGACCGGACCTTATTGCGGATGATTTCGGGGAAATGACAAACACCTTTCAGAGGGTGCGAAAGACAGACATTGAGGGCCGAATCGGCGATCTTCCATCCAGAACCATCTTCAAGGACAACGGCATCATGCGTGAATTGAGCGGTTTCGATATCGATGCGGGGGGCGGCGTATCCGCGCCCCTCAGGTACCACGTCAATCTCCTGGGACGTATCCTGGGCAATGTCATACGAGAACAGGCCGGAGAAGGCATCTTCTCCCTGGTGGAGGATCTGAGACACCATGCCAAGGCGGCTGAGGCCTCCCGGGACCCGGTCCTCTTCGAAGAGATATATCACCGAATCCATTCCCTCGATCTGGACGACATCTTTTGGCTCATCCGCGCCTATACGGCTTTTTTCCATCTGACCAACGAGGCCGAGCGCCGTGAGATTGCACGCATCAACGCTGAGGCCGAGCGCAGCCAGACCGACCAAACACCCCGGAGCGAATCGATACTGGAGGCCGTGTTCAAGCTCAAGACGTCGGGGCAGTCGTACGAATCGGTCAGGACTCTCGTCGATCGCGTGGAGATCGAACCCACGCTCACCGCCCACCCCACGGAAGCGCGACGCGGCAGTATTCTGTTCAAGCAGAACGAGATCGCCCGGCTCCTCGCGAAGGTCTCGCCGGACATCGGCCTGTCCGCTGCGGAGATCGGAAAACGAATCGGCAGAATCCACCGGGAGATCACGCTTCTCATGGTCACCGACGATATCCGGGCCGATCGTCTTCGGGTCGAAGACGAGATCGAAAACGGACTCTACTACTGCACCACGTCGATTTGGGAGACCATCCCCAGGATTTTCGCCGACATGCAAGAGGCTTTTGAAACCTATTACGGCAAAGCGCCCGATCTTCCACCGTTTCTCTGCTACCGCACCTGGATCGGGGGCGACCGGGACGGCAACCCCCTGGTGACGCCGGAGGTGACCCGAGAGGCCCTGGCCGTTTATCGGAAGGCCGTTCTCGAGAAATACCGGGAGGAGCTTCAAGCCCTCTGGCAACAGATGAGCGTTTCGGCCCTCCGAGCGCCGTTTCCCCCGGCCGTGGCTGAAAATATCGCCGGAGAGACCGACACCGTCCGACTCGACCCTCAGTTTCTCCACCGCTATCGGCACGAACCCCTGCGGGTCAAGCTGAGCTGTATGATCGAAAAGATCGACCGGCTCCTGGCCGACCCATCGGAGGCAGGCTATACCGCACAAGACTTCGAAACCGACCTCTGCCTCATCCGGGATGCGCTTGCAAGCGCCGGGCTCGGGGCTGTCGCGCGGGAAGGCCGTCTGAACGATCTCATCATCCGCGCCAGGGTGTTCGGGTTCCATTTCATCGCCCTGGATATCCGGCAGCACAGCCAGGTCCATGAACAGGCCCTTGCGGAGCTTTTGCGGCAGGCAGGCACCGTAGTGGATTACGCGAGTCTCCCCGAGGACGAAAAGATCCAGCTCCTGGCGACGGAGCTGGAAAATCCCCGCCCTCTGGTCGGCTGCAGGACCGAACTGTCTTCGGCAACCGCGGACGTGATCACCGTCATGACCCTCATCCGGGATGCGGCTCCGGGGGCCGTCCAAAGCTATGTCATCAGCATGACCCATGGCGTAAGCGACATGCTCGAGGTACTCCTCCTGGCCAAGGAGGCCGGCCTATGGGGTATCAGGGACGGCGCCGTCGACAGCCGGCTGGACATCGTCCCTCTCTTTGAGACCATCCAGGATCTGGAACGTTCGGGCGAGCTCATGGCCGAAATCTTCCAGAACCCCATCTACCAGCGGCACCTGGCGGCCCGGGGGAATTTTCAGGAGATCATGCTCGGATATTCCGACAGCAACAAGGACGGCGGCTACTGGACGGCCAACTGGTCCCTGGAGAAAAGCCTCAGCACCCTGGCCGACATCTGCCGGGATCACGATGTCGACTTCCGCTTCTTCCACGGGCGGGGCGGCAGCGTGGGACGGGGCGGAGGACGGGCCAATCAGGCCATCCTCGCCATGCCGGCCCAGAGCCAGAACGGCCGGATCCGATTCACGGAACAGGGGGAGGTCATCTCCTTCCGGTATGCCCAGGCCCCCATCGCCCGAAGACACCTGGAACAAATCGTCAGCGCCGTTCTCCAGGCCGCGAGTCCCGATCACTGCGGCATCGAATGCAGCCCCCCCATGCGGGAGACGATGGAGGCGATCTCACAAAAGGCCATGGCCGCCTACAGGGATCTTATCGACGATCCGGCGTTCTGGAACTGGTATCAGACCGTAACGCCCATGGAGCATATCGGCCGCCTGCCCATCGCCTCACGGCCCATCTCGAGAAAATCGGCCCGAAAGGTCCAATTTGACGATCTGCGAGCCATTCCATGGGTCTTTGCCTGGACCCAGACCCGATACAACGTTCCGGGATGGTACGGCATCGGGACAGCCCTCTCGACGGTCATGGAAGCGCGTCCCGACGCCCTCGGCATGCTCCGGGAGATGTGGCGCGGCTGGCCCTTCTTTCGGAACCTGATCAACAACGTCCAACTGGAGATGGCGCGGACTCATCTGACCGTGGCCGCCTTCTATGACCGGCAGTCATCGCTTTCTTTCCATAACCGCATCGCCGCGGAATTCGAACGGGCGGAAAAAGCGATTCTCGCCGTAACGGAGCAGGCGGCCCTCATGGAAAACCAGCAGGTGATCCAGAAGTCTATCCGACTGCGGACCCCCTACACCCACGTCCTGAATCTGGTCCAGATCGAACTTCTCAGGCGATGGCGCGACGCCGGGGCGGACGATGACGCCCTCGGGGCTCTCCGCCACGCCCTCTTCCTCAGCATCAACGGCATCGCGGCGGCCATGCAGAGCACGGGGTAGCCTCTAAAACCATTTTTTCCGACGAAAATAGAGTATCATGGCCCCGGCGGCGACAAGAATGACAAACCAGAATATTCCGTAGCTCCACCGGAATTCCAACTCGGGCATGTACTTGAAATTCATACCGTAGACTCCGGCAAGAAAGCTCAAGGGAATGAAAATGGTGGAGATGATGGTGAGGACCTTCATCACCTCGTTCATCCGGTTGCTGACGCTGGTGTGGTAGAGTTCCAGGAGACTCGTAGCCGTCTCCCGAAAGGTTTCGATGGTATCGGTGATCTGGATGATGTGATCGTAGAGATCCCGCAAGTAGAAGCGGCTGCTTTCCCGGATCAGGGGGCTGTCGCCCTTCTCCAGGCGCAGCGTCACGTCCCGCATGGGGAAGATGTGTTTTCGCAGATAAAGGATTTCCCGCTTGAGCTGGTAGACGGCCTCCAGGATCTCCGTCTCGGGGTTTGCCGTAAGCCTTTCCTCGATCCGCTCGATCTCGTCGGCCATGAGGTCGACCACCTCGAAATAGTGGTCGACAATGGTGTCCATGAGTGAATAGGCGAGATAGTCGCTGCCCATGTGCCGGATTCGCCCCATCTTGTTTTTAAGCCGACGAACCACCGTTTCAAAAAGATCCTGATCGCTCTCCTGGAAAGAGATCACGAAATTCTTGCCAAGAACAATGCTGATCTGTTCCCCCCAGACTGCATTTTCACGGTCTCTGAAGCTTTTCAGCACCGTGAAGAGACAGCTTTCAAAGGTCTCGGTCTTGGGTCGCTGCCCGGTGTTCAGGATATCTTCCATCATGAGCAGGTGAAGTCCGTAGCGGCCGCCGATCGCTTCCAGGATCTCGGGCTGGTGCAGCCCCCGGACCTGTATCCATGTCACGCCGTCGCCGTTGCGACAGCCGACCACATCCTCCGGGGTCACGCCTTCCCGCATGTCAAACCGGTCATCATCGTAATTCAGAATCGTGATCCTCACCCGCTCGGTGATCCGGTCGCCCACATGGATCAGAGACCCCGGCGACAGCCCGGTTTTAGCCGATTGGTCGTGGAAGAGTTTCGGCATGTCATCCATATAGCCTATTACCTTGCTTTTCAGAGTCTTTTCCATAGCCCATCCGCAGGGCCGTCTACATTCATCATATTGATCCGTTTCAGATTCCCCAGCCGCGCAAAAAAGCCTAAGATTTGAAACTGCTTTCCGTAATTAATTCACAAAATTTCCCCGTCCTCTGCCATTTTTTTCAGACACGCTCCATGCTATCTGAAATGGAAAACTCGAAAAAGGCAAACCGCTCGAAAGGGCGGGACGCAAAGCCTCTGACCTAACCCCCACTATATCGGGGCAGGGTGGCAGGGTTGCCGGTTTGATCAAGCCGTGATGGCTGCTTCATCCCGCCATAGCCTTGCGACATCTGCGGATTCAAAGAGATGTTGCCATGAAATGCTGTTTCCCAGCCGTATCCAATTTTTTCAATTCCAATCTAAGAAATATATTTTTTTTTACCAGCTTATTTTCATTGATCTTTTTCATAGCCCATTCTGGGCAGGCAGCCCGGGTTGCGCTGATCTGGGATCCCCCCGACATCATGCCTGCCGGATACAAAGTGTACTACGGCACCACCAGCACCAACTACACTCAAAGCATCGATGTCGGTCCCAAAACCAGTTGCACCATCCAGGGGCTTGAAGAGGGCAACACCTATTACTTTGTCGCCACCGCCTATTACACCAACGAACCCGAAAGCGGTTTCTCCAATGAGATCTTCCAGTATTTCCCGAAAATAGATTACGACGGCGACGCCCTCCCGGACGATGACGAGATCACCAAATATCATACAGATCCAAACAACACGGACACAGACGGCGACGGCTTGTCAGACGGGGATGAGATCCTCACCTATGCAACCGACCCCAACAACCCCGACACTGACGGCGACGGCATCAATGACGGATTTGAAACTTTTTCGGACATTATTCAGGCGGAATCCGGCGTCCTCGCGCCACCCATGCAGATCGCAAGCGAGCCCGGTGACGCCGGCCGAACCTACATCGAAACGACCCGGCAGGGAACCGGCAGTGCAGCATATACATTCAACGTTGACAGCGACGGCGTCTACGCCGTCACGGCCATTGCCTACGCCCCCGACAACAGCGCTGACTCATTCACGGTCTCCATAAATGGTCATAAGCCCCTTACTTGGGACCTGAACCCCAATGACGTCCCCAACGAATTCGGCCTGTGGAAGCGGTCGGTAGCCACTCGGCCAAACAAAAGAGGCTTCGGAGACTCCGCCACGTATATACCCATTACCGTAACATTAAAACAGGGCCCCCAAAGCATGGTTGTCATCGGAAAAGACCCTTTGGTGCGGCTGGATGCCTTCTATTTTGAAAAAATAAACAAAATTTACGACCCAGTGACGATTATCGCACCGCCCGTGCTCAGAATCATAGCGCAGTAGTCGCAGTGATAAAGCTGGATAGGATACCGGCCCGGATATCATCTCTTTTCTCTCAAATTCGCAGAATCCCGAGTTGTCACTTTTAAAAAAATCGAATAAAAAATCCATTCTCCGTCATGCTCATGGACAGCTGATTGACGTATCGGCACCGTGATCATCCCGGCCC
>NZ_JBFXGG010000117.1:0-8926 GCF_050178255.1 Desulfococcus sp.
CGAAGAGGTCCCCGACGATGCCGTAGTCCGCCTTGGCGAAGATGGGCGCATCCTCATCCTTGTTGATCGCCACGATCACCTTGGATGAGGACATGCCCGCCAGATGCTGGATGGCCCCGGAGATGCCGCAGGCGATATAGAGGTTGGGGGAGACGACCTTGCCGGTCTGACCCACCTGATCCGAATGGGGACGCCAGCCCTCGTCAACGGCCGACCGGGAAGCCCCAACGGCGGCGCCCAGGACCTCGGCCAGGGCTTCGAGTATGCTGAAGTCGCTGCCGCCCATACCACGACCCCCCGAGACGATGATGTCGGCTTCGGTGAGGTCTGTTTTTTCGGCCTCCAGCTGTTTTTCGACGAATCGGATGGCGGCGTCGCCGACATTGACGTCGATTTTTTCGACGGTTCCGGCGCCTTCGGACTTCCGGATCGCCATGGCGCTGGGCCGGACCGCGATGATGCAGGGATTTCCTTTGAGAGCCAGATCCGCGAGGACCTTTCCGCCGTACATGGGGCGGGTGGCCGTCACATTGCCCTCGTCGACGCGAAGAGCGACGCAGTCCATGGCCAGGGGCGCTTCGAGGCGGGCCGACAGCCGTGCGGCCAGTTCCCGACCCTGTGTCGTCGCGCCGATAAGGATCACGGCGGGATCCTCTCTGCGAACGAGGTCCGACACCACGTTGGCGTAGGCATCGACTGTATATTCCTTCAGGGCCGGGTCATCGGCGACCCATACCGTGTCGGGGCCGTAAGTCCCCAGTTGTTCGGCGATGTCGGTGATGCCGTGGCCCAGTACAACCGCAGCCGTGCCGCACTTCAGGGCCGCCGCCGTCTGCTTTCCTTCACTCAACGCTTCATAGGTCACCTTCCGGAAAGCGCCTTCGATCTGTTCCGTGATAACCAGTACTCCTTGTGCCATTCTGTCGTCTCCTGATATCTGTTCGGGAAAATTCCCGTTATTGTATGATGAACTGCCGACGAAGTTCGTTCCCTGTCAGATCACCCTGGCGTTTTCGTGCAGCAGGTTGACCAGTTTTTCGGCCTTTTCCGCGGCCGATGCGCCGTCGATCATCCGGCCTCCGCTCCGTTCCGGAGGCATTCTCATTCCGAGGATCTCGACCATCGGCGCGATGTCCTCGCCGCTCATACCGAGATCGGCCAGGGTTTTGGTCTCTACAGGTTTCTTCTTGGCCTTCATGATGCCGGGGAGGGAGGCATAGCGGGGCTCGTTCAGTCCGCGCTGGGTGGTGAAGAGAACCGGCAGGGGCGCCTCCAGAACCACCGTTCCGCCTTCGATGGTTCTCCGGCAGCGGATCATGCCGTTTTCGACCGTCTCCTCGATGACCATGGAGATGTGGGGGATGCCCAGAAGCTCCGCCACGGCGGGGCCGACGAGGTAGTTGTCGTCGTCCATGGCCCGCTGCCCCGCGATGACAACATCGTAAGACATCGTCTTCAGGGCCGCCGCCAGAATGCGGGCGGTCCCCAATCCGTCGCAGTCGGCCGCAGCCGGATCATTGATCAGGATGCCCTTGTCGGCACCCATGGCAAGGCCGGTCCGAATAGCTTCCACACTCTTGTTCGTCCCCATGGAGAGAATCGTCACCGTGCCCCCGTGTTTCTGCCTGAGCTGGAGGGCCTCCTCCACGGCAAACTCGTCGTAGGGGTTCATGACCCACTTGACGCCGTCCGGGTTGATGCGTTTCCCATCCGCTGCAATGTTGACGCTCGTCTCCGTGGCCGGTACCTGCTTGAGCAATACGATAATTTCCACTATTTCGTCACTCCCATGTATCATTAATATTGAAAAGTCATTCTTTTTACGGTTTCAGGGTGTTTCCCCCGATTCACTAGACGTTTGAGGTAAAACAAGTCAAAAACCAGTATAACTTATTAGAAATATTCAGTTGTAAAAGTGATAGCAAGTAAACGTAAAGAAATTGTTCCGGATTGTCAACACCTTCTTCATGGAATTGAGGCTGAAGACTGAAGGCTACAGGCTAAAGGGGTGCGTCGATGGCGAACAGGGGCGCTTATCCCCCTTCAGCTCTCAGTTGCTATCCGGTTGTGATCATAAACGTCGAACCTTGAGACGGCACACGAGACCGGTCGATACGTCACGGCTCGGCCCGAAACCCTCTGGAGGGGTGCTCAGACAGGCCGTTCCCGGCTTCTTCGACGATGATCAGGCATTCCACGTCCGGCAGTTGGTTGACCAGCGCCAGACCTTTTTCAGGGCCCATGACCATAAGGGCCGTGGCCAGGCCGTCGGCGAAGGTGCAGGTCGGTGCGATGACGGTAACGCTGGCCACACCGTTCTCGACGGCGCGGCCGGTGCGGGGGTCGAGGACGTGGCTGTAGCGTCGGCCGCCCTCTTCGAAAAAATTCCGGTAGTCCCCGCTGGTGGCAAAGGCGCGGTCGGAAATAGCCACAACCTTGTAAACCTCGGTGGCTCCCGACATGGGTTTCGGGGTGTTGATGCCGATGCGCCAGGGTTTGCCGTCGGCGCGTCGGCCCCGGGCAAAGATCTCTCCGCCGATTTCCACCAGGAAATGCCTGATACCCGCATCCGAGATCACCGCCGCCACCTGGTCCACGCCGTATCCCTTGGCGATGGATGCCAGGTCGATGGTGACCGCTCTGTGATGTTTGATCAGTGCGCCGTCTTTCGTGATTTCAATGTGGCGGAACCCGAGTTTCGGGAGAAGGGCATCGATTTCCTCGGGGTCGGGAACCCGGGGCGCAACCCTTCGGCTGCCGAAGCCCCAGAGGTTGACCAGGGGGTTGACGGTGCCGTCCCACGCACCGCCGGTGAGTTCGTAGAGCTGGGCGGCAGCGGTCATGACCTCCAGGAAATCCGCCGATATCGGAAAGGGGCGGCCAACCTCGGTCATCCGGTTGAAGCGGCTGATCTCGCTCTCCGGATCGTAGGTCGACATGCTGTTGTTGATCTCGACCAGGCGTTTGTTGATTCTCTCTTCGACCCTGCGGGTGTCGTCTTTTGTCACCATCGTGATGTGGAAAGCGGTACCCATGGTCTTTCCCTGGATCTGCACCTCCCTTTCGGGGGATTTTTCGCAGGCGGAAAACAGCGTCGTCGAGAGCACCGTCAATAAAACAAGGCTGTACCGAAGTTTCATGAGAATATCCTTATTGACCCTGATGTCGGCATTATTGACCGTTTTCTGGAGCGGCCGCGGAGGGGCGAATCCATGTCCCCCCCTGGCGGTAATCGAGGCTGATGGCTTTGAGTTCGTCTTTGTGGGTCTTGAACCGAGATTTCATCCCCACCAGCCAATCCCGGTGGGCGACGGCGTCCTCCCGGGTGAGGAAGAGTTCGTGATCACTCCGCTGGATATCCAGGACGGGGGTTTCTCCTGAAAGGCGGAGCGTCCCCGAGTTGCTGCAGAGCATGCAGCGGACGCGATTTTCTCCGAGAAGCCGAAAGGTGTCGCCGCCGCACAGGGGGCAGTGGGGGCCGGTTTTCGGGATCGCCTCGCCAAACAGGGCGTCGGCCGTCTCTTTAGCGCCCATGCGGTTGGACGCATCCATGAAAACCTCTCCGGGCAGAGCCCCGTAAAAAAGCCGGCAGGCCCGGATATCCGCCAAAATCAGCTTCATAAAACTTTCGATCCCGAGCAGCGTGTATCCTTCCCGTCCCGGAATTCCCGCGATGCCGATGCCCACGGCCGGCTTTCCCCACAACTGCCCGGAGTGGCGATAGAGGGCGATGCCCCGATCCAGAAAGCGTTTGAGTCCGGCATTGGGACCGAGAAAATAGGTGGGTGCGGAAACGATCAGGGCGTCCGCGGCCAGGATTGCGTCGACGACGGTCTGAAAGTCGTCCTGAATGACGCAGCCGTCGTCCTGGAGCAGGCAGGCGTAGCACCCCCTGCACGGCTGAATGTCGAAATCCGACAGGCGGAGCAGTTGGAGGTCGTGAGGCTCCGTGACGTTCCGGCTGATTTCCTTGATCATGATTTCGCAATTGCCCAGTTTTCGAGGCGATCCGATGATGCCGAGAATGGTTTTCATTGTTGTCTCCCGTGATGCAGACCTTTCGACCCGTACCGCGCCGGTACCCGGATCCGAAGCTCTGCCGATATGATATTGATATTAATATTTTAATTCCTTTGCATGCGAACTAATCGAGTTGATACTCGAATGTCAACCGAAAAGCGAAGCGTCGTGGATATCGTGCCGTGACGATGACGGATCTTTTTTTAAAAACTCAGCTTTCGACTTTCACAGGCCGGCACCTTTATCCGGTCACCATCATGAACGTCGAAAGTTGGGTAAAAAAAATAGATGCGGTGATAGGCAGCATGCGATAAAATGATTAAATTAAATCAGTCAATATGCCGGGACCGGGTGTGAAGGAAAGGTTTTGCTATGGAGATTTGGATTGTCAGCGCCGTTCTTGTGGTCACCTTTGTCCTTCTGGTGACGGAAAAAATATCGGTCGACATCACTGCCATCGGCGTTATCGCCACTTTGGCGCTTTCGGGGATCCTGACGCCCGTCGAAGCCGTGGCGGGCTTCGCAAATCCGGCTGTCATCACCGTTGCAGCCATGTTTCTCATCAGCAAAGGGATGACCCGTACGGGCGCCGTCGCGCTTTTGAGCGACAGGGTCATCACAGCGGCGGGCGGCAGTGGGGGAAAGGCCATGTTGTTGATGCTCCTGATGACCGGGGTTTCTTCCGCGTTCATCAACAACACGCCCATCGTCGTTCTGTTTATCCCCGTCATCATGAGCATGGGGTGCCGGTTCGGCCTGCATCCGTCCAAGTTTCTCATTCCCCTGTCCTATGTTTCGATTCTGGGGGGCACCTGTACCCTCATCGGCACCTCGACCAATATCATCGTGAGTGATCTGAGCGCCCGATTCGGATATGGCGCCTTTACGATGTTCGAACTTTCCAAGGTCGGCGTACCGCTCGCTCTGCTGGGTATCGGGTTTTTGATGGTCGCAGGGCCGCGGTTGTTGCCGGGAAACACGAATCCGGCTTGCGAACTGGAGCGTGCCGACCGGAAAAAATACCTGACGGAGATCCGAATCGGCCAGGGCAGTCGCCTGCTCGGGCAGCATCCTCCGGAGTTTTTCCGGGAGTTTTATCCCAGCATCGATGCCATCGAATTGATCCGTCGGGAGCGCGCCGTTCAGGTAACGCACACCCGCCTCGCGATCATGGAGGGCGACCATATTCTGGTCAAGGGAAACGCCAACGACCTGGTCCTGCTGCTCCAGGAAACCGGCGTGGCCATGCCTTATCCCGAGAACCCGGGGGATCTGGGCGGAATCGAATCGAAAAACATCACGGTGGAGATCATCATTCCTCCCCAGTCGGACCTCATCGGGCAGCGGCTTCGGGAAATTTTTCTGTTCAATGATCCGGGGATTCACGTCATAGCCGTGGAAAGAAGCGGCCTGCATTATACCGAAACAAAGCTCCGCGATATCCGTCTCAAGATCGGAGATATTCTGCTGGTGAGCATCCCCTGGCGGCGCCTCGAGGAGGTGCGCGCCCACCCGGATTTCATTGTGGTGGAGGATGTTTATCACAAAATTCTGCACCGAAACAAGGCGAGGCGGGCCATGCTCATCTTTGCCGGAATGGTCGTTCTGGCATCGACGGGCATCCTCAACATCATGGTGGCGGCATTGACGGCCGTGGTTTTAATGCTCCTGACGCAATGCCTTCAGATTCGGGAATCCTATCGGGCACTTCAGGGAGACGTGCTGGTGCTTATCGCGGGCACCATCGCCCTGGGGGCCGCCATGGAGAAGACGGGAGCCAGCCGATTTTATGCCGACCTCTTTCTGGGCCTCGTCTCGAACTTTTCACCTCATATGATCCTGGGCGTATTCATTCTTCTGACCAGTATCAGCACCCAGCTTCTGAGCAACAACGCCACCGCCGTCCTCCTGCTTCCTATCGCCGTTTCAACCGCCCTCAAACTGGGGGTGGATCCAAAAGCCTTTATCGTGGGGGTATGCTTCGGGGCGAGCGCCTGTTTCGCGACGCCCATCGGATACCAGACCAACCTTCTGGTTTATGGACCGGGTGGCTATCGTTTTGCCGACTACATGAAACTCGGCATTCCGCTCAACCTCATCATCATCGTCGCCGCTACATGGATGATCCCCTTTTTCTGGCCGTTGCAGTGATCGGAGCCGGAAAGTCGTCGTGACCCGAACAGCGGAAAGCGAGGAAAGTCTTATGAAACCGCCCGGAACCAGAATCGATTATGCTGCGGATGGACGAGACGGGACCGCGCAATGCGCCATGGAGGTGTCCCGAATCATCCTGAGCAGCGCCATTCCGACATTCGCCGTGGACAAGCGACATCGGGTGACGCATTTCAACCGGGCCTGTGAAAACCTTACCGGGATCCGGGCCTCGGACATCATCGGGACCTCGCGCCAGTGGCAGCCGTTTTACGCCCATGAACGCCCCATCATGGCGGACTTCATCATTGACGGCGCACCCGGAGAAAAATTTGACGAATACTATAAGGGAAAATATCGGCCGTCGGAGGTCGTCCCCGGGGCCTACGAGGCCGAGGATTTTTTTCCGGATCTTGGGGAGGAGGGCAAATGGTTGTTCTTTACGGCGGCCCCCCTCAAGGGGACGGATGGGAAGATTGAAGGCGCCATCGTCACCCTCCAGGACGTCACGCGTGAAAAACAGGCTGCCGCGCAGAATCGGGCCATGCTTCGCATCAGCCTTGCGCTGCCCGAGCATCGGGATCTGGGAGATCTTCTGGACTATATCAGCAGCGAGGTCCGATTGCTTCTGGGTAGTGAAGGCGCATTGGTCATCCTCCTGGATGAGAATACCAGGGAATATCATTTCATCGGATCGTCCTATGAGGACGCCGATATCCAGAAACGCGTCAAGGCGCTTCGGTTCAATTTTGATCAGATCGCCGCCGTCGAGGTCATCCAGACGGGAAAGCCAATCATCATAAATGATATCGATCGGTTAAAAGCTTATCCAGACCGAGATCGGAAGTTTGGATACCATACGCGGAATCTGATCGAGGTCCCTATCAAAACAGGCGGTCGAACCATCGGTGTTCTGGCGGCGACCAACCGGATTGACGGCCGGTTTACCCCCAGGGATATCGACTTGTTGAACACCATAGCCGGAACCGTTGCCATCTCGATCGAGAACGCCAAGATATCCGACGAGTTGAAGCGGGCCTACGAGGAGGTATCGGCGCTGAACCAGGCCAAGGACAGGGCCATCAACCATCTTTCCCACGAATTGAAAACACCCGTCTCCATCATGGGCGGTGTCTTCGGACTTCTGGAGGATGTCCTGGCCGGGGTTGCGCCGGAGGAATGGGAGGTGCCCATGAAAATTATCCGTCGGAACATCCGGCGGATCGCCGATATTCAGGCCGAGGTAACCGATATCATGAATAACCGGTACGCGAACGGGCGACGGGGATTGGACGAAGTCTTCGAACAGTATGTGGACCATCTGGCCCTGATCGCAGCACAGGAGGTTGGTTTGCCGCATATTGTGAAGCGGATGCGCGACCGACTCCACGATGCCTTGGGGCTGAGCGGCCCGGGTCCTGCGACCATCCGGATTGCACCCTTCATCCGACACCGCCTCAAATTGCTGAAGCCGCTGTTTGCCCATCGGGAGGTTCGCCTCCAATTCATTGAAAACGCTGACGGAATCGTTTGCATGCCTGAGGACCATTTCGCGAAGATTATCGACGGCCTGGTTCGGAACGGCGTCGAAAATACGCCGGACGGCGGCGAAATCGTCGTCTCGATTACAGAAAAAGATGGGGGTATTCTAGTGGTTGTCCATGATTTCGGTGTGGGTGTCCCGGATGTTTTCCAACGCCGGATTTTCGAGGGGTTCTTTCCGATTCAAAACCCGACGACCTACAGCACCGGAACTCCTTTTGATTTCAATGCCGGCGGGAAGGGGCTCGATCTGCTGCGGATAAAAATCTTTTCGGAAAGATACGGATTCAGCATCCGGATGCGTTCGCGATACTGTCCCCATGCCGCTGCAAGACCTGGCGGGTGTCCCGGCAAGATCTCCCGCTGTGAAGCCTGTGCCGGTCCGGCGGATTGCCGCGGCAGCAGTGAAACTCGGGTGATGTTGTTTTTTCCGGAACCGGAGGGTTTGAATTCAATCGAAAGATGATTTGGATGTGTAGAGATGTAACTCAAATGGCGTCTGTAATAACAAAAAAGACTACAGCAATGCCATAGCCTTCTCTTTTTGGTTTGGCAGGCCAGGTAGGATTCGAACCCACGATCTACGGATTTGGAGTCCGTCGCATTGACCAACTATGCTACTGGCCTGTATTGACGCGTATTGATGGAAAAGGTCTTTAATATAGATTGATGAAATTTTCAAGACCTATTTTCAAGTTCAACCTTCGATGTTCACAGGTCGGCACATCCTTCAGGGCATCATAACGAAACCCGAAAGTTGCGTTAAAGGTTTTTCATTGCCCCTTCGATCTGATGACCCCTTTGAGGTCGACTTCGATATGTAACTCAAATTTCGACTTTCATAGGCCGTATCTATCCGGTCACCATCATGAAAGTCGACAGTTGAGTATGTAACAATACGGACAACCCGGGTTGCCGGAATTTCCATATTGGCAAAAAGCTTAATTTTTACAATGCTTTTGGTGTAAAGTCAAATTAATGTTAAAAAAAGATTAAAAAATTGCTTGACTAAAGGCGAGGGGCCGGATATATATGCCGAGCTTTTTGAGTGAAGCACTGTGGGTTTGAAAAAACAAGTGCTGGAAATTATTGATCTTTGAAAACCAGACAGTAATGAACAAGTTAAGCTCTTTGTCAAGGATATTGAGTAGCCGATTGGCTTTTAGAAGTTTAATTGGCGAGTTTGATCCTGGCTCAGAATGAACGCTGGCGG
>NZ_JBFXGG010000118.1:0-8879 GCF_050178255.1 Desulfococcus sp.
GCCACGAACCGGAGCAGAATGACGCCCATCTCGGTCATGCGGGCCGATGCCGCCGGCGCAAGCTGCGGGGTTTGAAAAAGGGAGAGGGTCCATCGGGGCCAGACCAGATAAAAGAACCCCGTCACCAGAATATAGAGATAGATGATGTGGAGCGTGGCCCGCGTATCGGCCTGGGCCGCCGCCGGTTCTCCCCGACCCAGGGCCTGGCCGACCAGGGTGCTGGTCCCCATGGAAAACCCCATGATCGGCATGAACGTCAGGGAGTTGATGGTCAGAACGATGTTGGTGACCGCCAGTTCGATGCTGCCGATGCGCCCGACGATGAGCACGAAAAAGGTAAAGGCGAAAAGATCCAGGGTGAACTGGAGGGATCCGGGGATGCCGAAGCGAAGCAGGCGCCTGAAAAGCGCCGCTTCAATCCGCCGGTCGCTGCGCACCCCGAACCGTCGGTCATTGTCGCGGGTGAAAATCAGCCCGGTGAACAGCAATGCCATGACGGCCCAGGAAATCACCGTACCGAGGCCGGCGCCGGCAATGCCCATCTCGGGAAGATGCCATCGCCCGTTGATGAGGGCGTAATTGAGGGGGATGTTGATCAACATGCCGGCCAGATGCACCAGCATGACGGGCCGGGTGCGGCCCCTTCCGGAAAAAAAGGAGGAGAGGGTCGAAGCGAGCACGCAAAACCCGCCCCCGAGACAGAGCATTCGAAAATAGACCACCTCCATACGCCGGATCTCCGGGGCATGCCCGACAAGATCGAACAGGGGCACGGCGACAAACGAGAGGGCCGACAACGCCGCGGCGGCAGCGGCGGAAAAATAGATCCCCTGCCACAAGGCGCGCCCCACCCGAAGCGCCATGCCGGCCCCGGTGTACTGGGCCACGAACACGTTGACGTAGGTGCCGACACCCATGAAGAAACCAATGAACAGAAAGGCCGTCAGCCCGCCGGGGGTCGAGGCGGCGATGGCATCGATGGAATACCGGGCCAGAAAGATCCGGTCCGTCACCTCCAGAATCATGGTGGTGGCCATGCTCACCACCAACGGCAGGCTGACCCGAAGCACCTGACGGTAACGGTAAAGCGGCTCCGGTCGAAACCCTGTAAATTTCAGTGTTCGCGTTCTGATGTCCATACCGCTCCGAGATCCTCCCTGACGGGAGCATCATAATACCCTGTAAAATATAGAAAACCGATCAGGCCCGACGGCCGATCCCTCTTTTGCCGATTAGGCATAACGCCGTAACCTAAGGGTTGAGGACAAGGCCGTCAAGCCTTTATCCGACGGACGGGGGCAGCCCTGGCGTCCCGAACCCGACGGCAGGGAGGCACTTGTCCCCGGGGAGATCCCGTGGTATGTATGGGGAGGCTGAAGGCTGAAGACTGAAGGCCGAAGGGGGATAAGGGCGGCGGTTGTTGCAGAGTCGTACCTTCAGACTGTCGGCTTCAGTCGAATCTCCTGATGAAAGAGAGGCAGGCGGGGAGGTCGTCATGAAAGTCGTTTTTCACGAGGATTTTTATACGGTTTACACCAATGAGCCGGCGGCGGCTGAAGGCCGGATCGAGGCCGTGGTGGCGGCCATACGGGATAAGGCCGAATTCGTGGAAGCCGTCCCGGCGGACGAGGACGACATCCGGGCGGTACACACCGGGATGCACGTGATGCGCATACGGGAAAAAGGGCTTTACGACATCAGCGCCCTGGCTGCGGGCGGCGCCGTCCAGGCAGCGGAGATCGGCCTTGTTGAGCCCTGCTTCGCCCTCATCCGCCCCCCCGGCCACCACGCATCCGCGGACAGCTGCTGGGGATTCTGTTATTTCAACAACATGGCCGTGGCCCTGACGGCCCTCAAACGGCGGCAAAAGATCCAAACCGCCTTTGTCCTCGACATCGACCTCCATTACGGAGACGGCACCGTCAATATCCTGGATCCGGAGGACTGGGTGAGGATCCACAACCCCGAGGAGCGCCGCCGGCACGAATACCTCCGCAACGTCGCCCACGTTCTCTCCAACATCGCGGTCGACATTATCGGCATTTCCGCCGGCTTCGATCATCACCGGGAGGACTGGGGCGGGCTTCTGGAGACCGAGGACTACTACGAGATCGGTTTTCTGGTGCGGGAAACCGCCAGACGGAGCGGCGGCGGCTGCTTCGCCCTTCTGGAAGGCGGTTACAATCACGACGTACTGGGGGAGTGCGCCGCCGCGCTCATGGCAGGCATGTCCGCATAACCGGGGGGCATGCTCCCGATACCCACGAAAGGCCAAGACCACGATGACGATACTGGACGCCCGGAACCTGACCCGGACCTACCGGGTGGAAAACCGGGAGATCACCATCATCAGGGATGTCTCCCTCTCGGTCGACCCAGGGGAGTTCCTGGTCATCCAGGGCAACAGCGGGAGCGGCAAGACGACCCTCCTGACCCTCCTGTCGGGCCTGGACCGGCCGACGTCGGGCCGTATTTTCATACGGGACCGCGAGATCACCCACCTGGGCGAGGACGAGATGGCGCCCTTCCGGAACCGGGCCTTCGGATTCGTGTTCCAGTCCTTTCACCTGGTGCCGTCCCTCAACGCCCTCGAGAACGTCATGTTTCCCGCCGAACTTTCCGGGAACGGGCATGCCCGAAAGAAGGCCGAAGCCCTGCTCGACCGGGTCGGCCTCCTGCCCCGCCGCGGCCACTTCCCCCACCAGCTCTCAGGCGGGGAGAAACAGCGCGTGGCCATCTGCCGGGCCCTGGTCAACGAACCGGATATCGTCTTCGCCGACGAGCCCACGGGCAACCTCGACGCCGACAACAGCGCGGCCATCCTGACCCTGCTGCTTCACCTCCGGAAAGAAAAAGGGGCCACCCTCATCCTGGTCACCCACAGCGCCGAGATCGCCCAAAAGGCGGATAGAAGGCTGCTGCTCAGCAACGGCGAGATTTCAACCGCGAGAGGAAACTGACATGTTCCACGCCAGGTTCCTGTTTCGGCAGTTCGTCGCCGGCGGCCGCCAGGCAGCGGTCTTCGTCCTGTGCGTCACCCTCTCCATCGTCGCGGTGGTGGCGGTGAACGGATTCCGGGAAAGCCTCAACCGGTCTCTGCTCCAGGATGCCCGGGCGCTGCACGGGGCCGACATCATCGTGAGATCCCACTTTCCCCTCTCGGTCCCCCTTCTGGCGGCGATCCGGGATATCGAGGCCCAGGGACGGGCGGAGAGCACCCCCGTCTACGAATTCTACTCCGTCGTCCGGAGCGCCCGAGGGGATGCCTCGCTCCTGGCGGACCTGAAGATCGTCGGCCCGGCATACCCCTTTTACGGCGAGGTGACGCTGGCGTCGGGCCGGCCCTTCGACCGGGTCCTCGCCCCCGGGAGCGTCGTGGCGGAGCAGGCCCTGCTGGAGCGGCTCGGCCTGTCGGTGGGAGATACCCTCTACGTCGGGAGCGCCAGTCTCACCATCCGGGATGTCGTCCTGAAAGAGCCGGACCGGCCGGTGGGCTTCCTCTCCTTCGGACCCCGGCTCTTCATCAGCGAGCCGGACATTCCAGGGCTGGATCTCCTCAAAAAAGGGAGTCGCGTCCGCTACATCCGCCTCATCAAGGTCGGGGAGAACGAAAACCTCGAGGCCCTGGCGTCGATGCTGGAGAAGGCGGCCGTGGAGGGCCAGGAGCAGGTGGAAACCTTCAGGACGGCCCGATCGCGGATCAAGCGCTTTTTCGACAACTTCCTCTTCTTTCTCTCCCTCATCGCCGTCTTTACCCTCCTGCTCTCGGGCCTGGGCATCCGAAGCGCCCTCAGCGCCTACCTGAAAGACAAGGAGAAGACCATCGCCGTCATCAAGGCCATGGGGGGAACGCGACGCTTTGTCACCCTCAACTATCTGGCCCTCGTCGCCGTCTTCGGCCTTGTCGGCACCCTCATCGGCCTGGGCCTGGGGATCCTTCTCCAGCACGGCCTCTTTTGGATGCTGGGCGATCTCATGCCCAGGGGCAGCGGGGCGGTGGTTTCAGCGTCGACCCTCGCCCAGGGGATCCTCCTGGGCATCCTTACGGTGATCCTTTTCGCCTTCCTGCCCATCCACCGCCTCAGGGACGTCCGGCCCCACCTGATTTTCAGGAAGGCGAACGAACGCGCCCGAAAGGGCACGGACTTTTACGTGACCCTGTTGTTGATCCTGCTCTTCTTCACGGGGATGATTCTGTTCCAGCTCAAGGATGTCGAAACCGGCCTCAAGTTCCTGGGTGGCACCCTCGGCCTGATCCTTCTCTCCGCCCTGATCACCCAGGGCATGCTGCTCCTGTTGAAACGATTGGGGAGCCGCCCCCTGGCGCTCCGGCAGGCCGTTCGGGGGCTGTTCCGGACAGGCAACGCCACCCGATCGACCATCATCACCCTGAGCGCCTCCCTATCCCTGATCTTCACGATCTTCCTGGTGGAGCAGAACCTGGATGCCGCCTTCATCCGCTCATACCCCCGGAATGCGCCCAACCTCTTTTTCATCGACATCCAGCCCGACCAGGTGGATGAATTCTCCCAGGTCATCGGCCGGAATTCCGAGTTCTATCCGGTGATCCGATCGCGGCTGCTCTCCGTCAACGGCGAAAAGATCGACCGGGAGACAGAGCGGCTCAGACGGGGCGACAACCTCACCCGCCCCTTCAACCTGACCTACCGGGATCATCTGCTGCCGGACGAAATCCTCGTGGATGGAAAAGCGATGTTCCGGGAGGACATCCCGGGGCTTCAGGTGTCGGTGCTGGACACGGTGGTGGAGATGCGGTCCATGGCCGTGGGCGACGAACTGACCTTCCGGATACAGGGGATCCCCGTAACAGCGACAATATCGAGCATCCGCAGCCGCACCCGGGAAACCATCGAGCCTTATTTCTACTTTGTTTTCCCCGGGGATTCGATTCTCAAGTCGGCGCCCCAGACCATCTTCACGGCAATCCGGATCGATGCGGCGGATATCCCGGCCGTCCAGAACAGGGTCGTCTCCCGGTTCCCCAATGTCAGCGCCATCGACGTCAGCCAGACCCTCGGCACCTTCGCGGGGCTCCTCCACCGCCTCTCCATGGTGATTCGGGCCTTCACCCTCCAGAGCATCGCGGCAGGGCTTTTGATCATCGTCAGCGCGATCTTCGCCACCCGCATCGCCCGCACCCAGGAGGCCGCCTATTTCCGGATCCTGGGGGCCAAAAGCCGGTTCATCCTGGCGGTGTTCTCCCTGGAAAACGTGATCATCGGCGCCGGAAGCGCCGTCCAGGCCCTCGTGATATCCCAGACGGCGAGCCGGCTTATCGCCACCCGGATGCTGGACATCGACTACCGGCCCTATCTTGCGGAGAGCGGCCTGATGGTCCTGGGCACCATCCTGCTGGTGCTCCTTGTCGGGAGCATCGCAACACTGCCCATCCTCAAACAGAAGCCGGTGGTGTTCCTGCGGGAGCAGACGGAGGAGTGAGAGAGGCTGAAGGCTGAAGGCTGAAGACTGAAGGGGGCATAAAAGCCCCGTCCGTCACAAGCGCACCCCTTCAGCCTTGATGCCGAAAATTGAACGCTATCAGATGATTAGGAGAGACTGAAGGCCGAAGACTGAAGACCAAAGAGGGAGTAAAAGCCCCGTCCGTCACAAGCGCACCCCTTCAGCCTTCAGTCTTCACTCTTCAGTCTTGACTTCAAAAAAGGAAACGACAGATGAAACCTTCTCTTTGGACGGCAGTCCTCCTCGCCGTCCTGACGGCAACCGTCTTCGGCGGCTGCGACAAGGCGCCCAAAGCCGGGACGCCGGAGGCGTCCGGCGCCCTCGAAGCGGCCGCTCCCGGCCCGAACGAAACCGGACGCTCCGGCGTCATCGTCGCCGTTGGAAACAGCCTGACGGAAGGCTACGGCGTGGACGAGGAACAAGCCTACCCGGCCCTCCTCGAAAAGAAGCTCAAGGCTTCGGGCCATGACTTCAGCGTGATCAACGCCGGCATCAGCGGCGAGACCAGCAGCGGGGCCCTGTCGCGGATTCAATGGATCATGACCCTGAACCCGGACATCGTCATCCTGGAGACCGGGGCCAACGACGGCCTCAGGGGCATCGATCCCGATCTCACCCGGAAGAACCTCCTCGAGATCGTCCGCCGCCTCGAGAATGAAGGGGTCGTGGTGGTGCTGGCCGGCATGCGGATGGTCCTGAACCTCGGCCTCGGCTTCACCGACGCCTTCCGGGAAATCTATCCCTCGGTGGCTGCCGAAGCCGACGTGATCCTGATCCCGTTTTTCCTCGAAGGCGTGGCGGGAGATCCCCGCCTCAACCAGGCGGACGGCATCCACCCCAACCCCGACGGCTACCGGATCGTCGCCGACACCGTCTACCCCTATGCCGTGGCGGCCATCGAACGCCTGAAGGCCCGTCGGAACTGAAGGACCTGTCAAGGCATCGAGAGATCCCGACCGACCCCCCGCATTTTTCATCCTCGGGGGGCCGGCATGTCAACCGACGATCCTGTCCAGCAGAGACAGGATTTCCCGGGTTTTTTTCATCCCGTCCGTCCACTCCCGGGGAATGGCGTCCATTCCCAGATGGGCGGCCAGGACCATGCCCGTCATGCTTCCCCGGGCCGCGCTGTCGCCGCCGCCCATGACCGCCTGGATCAGGGCTTCCCTGAGGTCGGTTTCGTATTTCGCGATGAGATGGATCACCCCCGGAAAGACCTGGGGCGTCTCGCAGGCCCGACCGAATTTCCCGATGGCCGCCACGCTCTCTTCATTTCCGGACTTGAGCCCCTCCTCAACCCACATGGCCACGGGGGTCATCTCAAAAGCCTCGGAAGCCGCCAGACGCTCCACGGCCGCCCTGGGCGATTCACCCTTCAAGACTGCCGCGGTCACCCGGGCAAAAAACTCGGCCGTGTCCAGGGTGTTGGGGTCGTCGTGGGTCATCCGGGCCTGGGCCCGGGCCGCCTCCGCCAGGCGATCGGCATCGTCGCCGTACAGGCCCACCAATGGCGCCATCCTCGCGGCGCCGGCAAAATCACCGGTATGGGATCCGGCGTTCTCCGCAGTCTTGCCCTTGGCGTAATAGGCCAGGGTTTTTTTCGTGGCGCCGTCCACATAGCCGTCGTAGTCTTCAAACAACTGCCGCCACCGCCGGGAAAAGTCCTCGAGGTCGAAGGCTTTTTGCTCGGCGACGGAGGTCAGCAGCACCAGCATCTGGTCCCCGTAATGGGTGAACTCCCCCTTGTCCCGCCTGGGGTGATAGGAATCCGACCCGGGTTTCTCGAGCGTCGTCACCCGCCCGAAACGGTTGACGATCTCCTCGACATCGTAGATCCAGTGGGCGCCAAGGGCCAGGGAATCCGCCGCGAATGACGCCAGAACCGCTGCTTTCTTGTTGTCGCTCATGCTGTCCTCCCATGTTTGCGTCTTGTGATGCCGTTGTCGAAAAATCGCCCGATGCCGCTACTCCTTTTCATGGGTGTGCCCGAGATAGAGGTCCGAAAAGGTCTTGATGGCCCCCCGGAGCTTGGCCACATTCTCCAGATCCATGGTCTGCTTGCATTTCATGGCGTAGACGAGGATCTGGTGCAGGGCCGCCAGCTTCTTGTCGTAATCCTTGGCGTCCAGGGCGATGCGCTGGGTCATGAAATACTGGGCGGTCGTGTGCTGAATCTTGTCGGCGTGGAGCTCCTTGTTGTTGATCCACCGGACCAGCTGATTATAGTTCACCGGCGTCTTTCCGGAGAGTTCGGTCGCCTGCTGCATCGATTTCTCGATGGTCGTCGCATCCTCCAGCATCATCTGAATCCGCGCCCCGTCGTCGTAGATGCCGCAGGGAATCTCACAGTGGGCCCACGCCCCGTAAGGCATCACAACCCCCGCCGTCCAGAGGATAACCGTAAGGATGAAAGACACTGCCGTAAATTTCCTGTTCATGACACACTCCTTTCGCTCATGGGTTGAAAAACGGTTTCTGAAGCCTCTCCCACCGGCAGGACGGCTTTGTCCAAGCCCATCCATCGCCCGGCGGGAGATCCGAGATAAACTAATATATTGCCGAAAACGGAAATGGGAACGGTTGAATTTGAATTCGGCCGTTTCTATCTTTCTCTGCAGGGGCATGCCGAAGGCTTCAGGGATGTATCCACGGCTATGGGAACTTTCATGCCCCTCGAGGCTTTACTTTCCAGATACCGTTGTGAAGT
This sequence comes from Desulfococcus sp., assembly GCF_050178255.1. Lineage (NCBI taxonomy): Bacteria > Pseudomonadati > Thermodesulfobacteriota > Desulfobacteria > Desulfobacterales > Desulfococcaceae > Desulfococcus > Desulfococcus sp. The sequence goes on from NZ_JBFXGG010000118.1 coordinate 8,189, forward strand.
TAACCCGACTTTCGACTTTCACGGGCCGCTGCCGGGAGGATACGGCCCGGCACCTTTTTCCGGTCACCATCATGAAAGTCGAAAAGTTGATCCATTCAGGAGGTTTGACCATGCGCTACATATGGATTGCGGCCTGTCTTGCAATCATCCTTCTCGCAACAGGACTGATATCGGCCGATCAGGAACAGAAAGCGGAAACCGCTGAGAGCAAGGCGGCGGTGCTGGAGCAGAAGGCATCGGCCGAGGGCGGCAAAGCATCGCCCATGCCATCCGAAGTTATCACGAAGCCTGAAGCGCAGGCGGTCGATCCGGCCGGACAGGAGCGCTTGGACGATGCCGTCACCTGCCTTTCCCGGACCATCTACTGGGAGACCAGGGGTGAAGGGGTTGCCGGCATGGAAGCCATCGCCAACGTCGTTATGAACCGGCTTGGCCATGAAGGCTTCCCAAACACGATTTGCGGGGTTGTGACGCAAGGCCGCGAAGAGGGTGCCTGCCAGTTCTCGTGGTGGTGCGACGGCCGTCCGGATGACGCCGAAGAGGAAAAATCCTACGAGATCGCCAAGGAAATCGCTCGAAAAGCCCTCAACCGGCAGCTGAAGGACCGAACCGGCGAGGCATTGTATTTCCACCACCGGAGAGTCAACCCCGACTGGTCCGCTGAATACCTGAAAACGACAGAGGTGGGCGA